>JAGPFT010000176.1 GCA_018056405.1 Anaerolineae bacterium | reverse complement strand
CTGAGGCTTTCTCTGCGACCCCTGCGCGCTCTGGGATGGACCGGTTGAGAAGCCCGCTGCGCGGGTGTAACTCACCCCTCAATCCCCTCTCCACACGCGGAGAGGGGACTGAGCCAGATACTTACTCCCCCTCTCCGTATATGGAGAGGGGCCGGGGGGTGAGGTCTGCAACCGATCTCTGCACCTGCCCCCAAATCCGAATGCACCCGCTTGAGGGGGTACCTCTCACGATGGGGGCGAGATTCCTGAACCGCAGAGGCGCAGAGGACGCAGAGAAAAACGGAGAGACTCTTTGAGAAATTTGTCCCCCCACCCCAAACCCCTCCCCACAAGGAGGGAGGGGCCTGGCGTGCGCGCTTTTCTCCCTTTTCCCCTCGTGGGGGAAGGGCCGGGGATGGGGGGAGAAGCCCTTCCAACCCCCTATCCCCCGGCCCCCTTTCTCCGCTCGCGGGGAAAGGGGGAGCAGGCTCAAGTCCCTCCCTGCGGGCGGGGAGGAACTGAGGGTGGGATTGTCATGACCCCTGACACTCTCCCCATTCTCTTGTCTCTGCGCTCTCTGCGCCTCAGCGGTGATCTTTTGCCCCAGAAATGAGATACGCCTGCTTAAGCCTCACCCCGTCTCGGTGGGGGCGACCCACTGGCGGCCCACGCACGAGTTGTAGTCCGCGCCGAGGATGATCTCGAAGTCCACTGTGCGGTTGGGATCGGGCTGGACGACGACCTGATCCGGGCGGATGTTGAGCAGCCCGACCAACTGATTCAGGCTGCTGCCCTTGCTGGTTCCTGTGTAGTCAATGATCATTGAGGTGGCGTAGTCGGTGCGGTCGGCAGGCCCCATCGCGGAGGGCGCGAACCCTTCCCAGATCAACCGCTCGGCGGCTACGATGTCCCAACCAGGGTTGTTCGTGCCGTTGTAGATGGCGATGCGCGCGTTTTCCAGGCGCAGCCGGTTCTGGGTGGGCGGCTGGAGAAAGTTCTGGATCAGCCGCATCATGCCGCCGTCGGGGTGAGGAAGCTGGACGTTGGTCACGCCATCCGGCGACCAGGCGACCGTCTCCACATTCTTGCGGAAGAAGTGATTCTCGATGTCGTTCGGCTCGATGCTCAGCGCCAGTGGGATCAGCGGGATGATCTCCGAAAGGGGCATGTTGGTCTCAACGACCGAGATAAGCTGATCGTATAACTGCGGAATCTGGGTGATCTGGCCGGTCGCTTTGGTTTTGGCCCAGATGGCCCGCAGAAGCTGCTGCTGGCGACGGCCCCGGTCGAAGTCAATGGTGTTCTTGCGGCTGCGCGCGTACCACAGGGCCAGCTCAGCGTCCATGTCGAAGACGCCGACTGGCAACGTGTATAGCTCGAAGTCGCTGTCGGCCTCGTTGCCAGGGATGCCGTCGGTACAGGCTGCGCCGGTGCAGCGGATGTCCTGGATCGGGCAATCCACCGCGATAGTCACGCCGCCAACAGCGTCAATGATTTGCTCGAAGCCCTCGAAGTCCACCATCGCGTAGTAGTGCGTCTCGATGCCGAAGTTGTAGAGGATGGTCTGGCGCATCATGCCCCAACTGCCGTCCGTCCAGCCAATGGCTTCGCCGTAGCCCCAGGCCAGATTGAGGCGGCCCATGCCCCAGTTGGGGATGTAGACGAACAGATCGCGCGGCAGGGAGATCATGGAGACAGTGTTGGTGTCGCGGTTGATCGAGACGACGATCATCGTGTCGGTGTGGAACGGACTGCCCGGTTCCAGGGTGCCGTCATGACCGAGCAACAGGACGTTGAGCAACTCGTAGGGCGTGTTGTTCTCGTCGAGCGCGCGCAGGCGCGGCATGGCTGTTGGGATGGCCGTGGGCTGCTCGCGGCTGGGCTGATACTCCGGCGGGTAGTAGAGCGTCGGCGTCGGCAGAAAGACCGGCTCCGTGGGAAGCGGAGTCGGCGTGCTGGTAGGCGGAGGGGTCTCGGTCGGCGGCAAAGTGGGGCGCGGCGTATTGGTGGGCAGGGCGGTGGACCGGGGGGTGTTGGTCGGCGGAGGCGTCGGCCCCTGGAGGGCCAGCGCGCCGCTAGTCGCCGCCAGCGCGACGAGCACTACAGCCAGGGCCAGCGGCCCCGCGACTAGCGCCAGGGAGCGTGTTCGAGACAACATCGGCTTTTCTCCGCATCACTGGTAGATTAGCACAGGAGCGCAGCAGCCCACTTGCGCCTCCGGCAAGTGTAGCGCGGGATGACCGGATCGCAAGGGCGCGACGGGCGGGCGTAGGGGAAAAGCCGGGCGGGGCGAGCGTTGTGCTTGACCTCACCCCCGGCCTCGCTGCGCCCGGCCAGCCCTCTCTCCGCGTCGGAGAGGGGGCGGCGAGGCGCGTTAGCACCGAGCGAGGGTGAGGTAAAGTGAAGGACAGTCCCCAATTCTGCTTGCTCTCAACGCCTGTCCGCCCCTGAACCCAACAAAGCGAGGGGAAGGGAAAAGCCGCCTGCCAGATCGTCCCCCCTCTGCTCGGCTGGAGGGGGGATTGAGGGGGAGAGGCGTTCAGCGAGTAGTCCTGACCTCCCCTGGCAACAGGTTGTTCGTGGACCCTCGCGGGAGGCGCTGCATGGCCCCCGCCGCGCTCAGCCTGTTCCTCTCATTGCACGCGGGTCTTGAAGACGGCGCACCGCGCCATGCTTCTACACCGCCGGGCGCTCAGCCGCCGGGCCGGCCTGATCTGCCAGGGAGACAGCGGGCAACCGGAGCCAGAACGTGCTGCCTTCGCCGAGGACGCTCTTCACTTCAATAGCCGTGTGCATACTGGCCGCCAGCAGCCCGGCCAATGCCAGGCCCGTCCCAGCGCCGCGCTGGTGCCGAGACGTGGCGTTGTTCACCTTGTAGAACGGCAGAAAGATATGAGCCAGTTCGTCCGGCGCAATTCCTTCGCCAAAGTCCTGCACGCCGATCACAATCTCGTCGTTCTCCGCCTGCTCGGCGTACAGGTGAACAGGCGTATCACTGGGGCTGTAACGCAGGGCGTTGTCCAGCAAAATCTGGAGCAGATGGCCCAGCGCAAACTTATCGCTGTAAACTGGCGGTAGGTCGGCAGGCAGGTGCTTGGCGATGCGCTGCACGTCTCCCTGCGACGCCCAGGCGCGCTCAAGCTGGCGCAGCGCGTAGTCGGCGGATTCTTCGATGTGCACCAGGCTGAAGACAATATGATGGGTACGGGCCAACTGGCGGATGTTGCTGACCAGGTTTTCCAGGCGGGCGACCGACTGCGTAGCCATCAGCGCCAAACCCTGCTCATCCCCTTCAGGACGCGAGTAGACATCCTCAGCCAACAGCGCGACGGCAGACTTGACGATGAGCAGCGGCGTGCTCAGTTCGTGCGACACGCGGTCAATGATGCTGGCCTTAATGCGCTCGAAACGCTGGGCGTCGGAATCGATCTGCTGGCGGCGGTCGTCGGTTTGCCGCTTGATGCGCAGCAGCGTATGCAAGGCGCGCTGCAAATCAACGGGATGCGGCCAGTCCTCAAGCACAACATCCGGTCCGAAGTGCACCGCTTCCTCTGTCTCGCAGACGCCGGGCGGCAACGCGCCGATGAGAACAACCGGCACGAAGGCGGTCTCGTCGTGCTTGATCAGCGCGCACGTTTCCCAGGCTTGATCGCCCGGCAAGCAGGCGATGATCGCCGCATCCGCAGCACCCTCGAAGAGCGCCTGGCGGATGCGCGCCGGCGTTGCGCCGTCCAGCACCGTGTACTCTCCAGCGACAAGCTGCTGCCGCAGCGAGACCGCGTTATCCGTCTGCCCGGCAATGAGCAACACACCCACCCTGGCAAACCCTGGCGGCAAAACGATTAACTCGGAGAGCTGCGATTGATGTCCCACTCGGCCAACGCCCATGCATCTGGATGATGCCAATATTCGATAGTTAGGATTCTACTCCAGGCGCACTCGCGACGAAAGCCACATAGGTGCGAGGTTGGTTTGAGAACCATTCGGATCGCGCTTCAATTTTGCCCCAGACCCCATATATCTGGGGGTCGGTGCCCATCAGAACCGGATCATCTGGCGGTGTGGCTATGCGTTACCCACAAATACCCCCCATCCCCCAGCCCCTTCCCCTACGCTGCGCGGAGGGAAGGGGAGCAGGCCCGCCGCTTTCCTCCCTTCCCCTCACGAGGGGGAAGGGCCAGGGATGGGGGGGACAGGCACAGCCAAAGACGTGGGTAATGTATAGGGGGTGCGAAAGGCAAAGAATCTGAATAGCTCTTCTCTGCGTCCTCTGCGTCTCTGCGGTTCAAGCATTTCGCCCCCATCGGGCTTTCGCCGGGAACTGCGCTATAATCTGGCTATTGTGCCAAAAACGAGCGGGCAGCGTGCCAACGCCGGGTCTGCCCGGTAGTCAGCCAAGTGAGGTGTGTTTGTGAGCGATCAAAAGCTGCACGATGCGGTGATGGCCGCGTTAGGAACGGTGATCGAGCCGGAGCTTCATCGCGATCTGGTGTCGCTGAAGATGGTCCGCGATGTGCGCGTGGAAGATGGCGTGGCCCATTTCACGGTCGTGCTGACGACGCCCGCCTGCCCGCTCAAGGACGTGATCTACCAACGAGCGAAGCAGGCTGTCCAACAAGTGGATGGCATCCGCGACGTGGCGATCCAATGGGCGTCGAACGTGCCCGCCGATAGCCGCATCTTCGGGCAGATGCGGCTCCCGCTGCGCAGCATTGTGGCGGTGAGCAGTGGCAAGGGAGGCGTGGGCAAGAGCACGGTCGCCGTCAACCTGGCGGTGGCCCTGGCCCAAAGCGGCGCGCGCGTCGGCCTGATGGACGCCGACATCCTCGGCCCCAACATCCCCAAGATGATCGGGCTGGGCTTCGCGCAGCCGACGATCACGCCGGATCAGAAGCTGATCCCCTTCGAGGTCTTCGGGCTGAAGGTGATGAGCATGGGCTTTCTGGCCGACCCCAACACGCCGATGATCTGGCGCGGGCCGATGCTGCACAGCGCCATCCGCCAGTTCTTCGAGGACGTGGCCTGGGGCGAGCTAGACTACATGATCGTGGACCTGCCGCCGGGCACCGGTGACGCGCAGCTCAGCCTGGCCCAGTCGGTGCCGCTGACCGGCGCGATTATCGTCACGCAACCGCAGAGCGTTGCTGTAGACGACGCGCGGCGCGGCCTGGCCATGTTCGAGAAGCTCAACGTGCCCATCGTCGGCGTGCTGGAGAATATGTCCGGCGACCTCTTTGGCGAGGGTGGCGGCGAGCGGCTGGCTGAGGAACGCGACGTGCCCTTCCTGGGGCGCATTCCGCTGATGGCCAATGTGCGTCAGAGCGGGGATAACGGCCACCCGGTCGTCGCCGACGATCCCGACTCCCCGGCGGGCAAAGCATTTCACGCGGCGGCGCAGGCCATTGCGGCACGGGTGAGCGTGCTGCTGCTGGCGCAGGCACCGACGATCCCGCTCAACATCATCAAGTGACACGCTTCCCTCCTCTGTGCGACGCCCCGGCGCTTGGTTCGCAGCCGGGGTGTTTTCGTGTGCGACGGGTGCGGTCCGCAGCAGGCCAAACTTCGGAAGTCTCTGGCTGAGCGCGAGGTCTGCTGCGCCCTCGCTGCCCTCAGACCAAGCAAAAGCGTGTGGCACCGTGTAGAATAGGCACCATGCTGCTGGCGCACGAAGAAGGAGACCGCATGAGCGAAGAGCGCCTCGTCGCCCTGATCCGCACGCACCTGGCCCGCTACCCGCAGATGCAGATCGCAGACATCTACAAGCTGCTGCACCAGGCGGTCTTTGGCCCCGGACACCTGATCGCCAGCAAGAAAGCGGCCCGCGAATGGCTGGAGCACGAAGCCGGGCGCATCTCGCCGTCGGCACAAGAGCCGCTGGTCGAGAGCGTCCATCCGGACACGCAGATCGTGCGCCTGCATCTGCGCCCGTACCTGGCCGCCGGCGGCAGGATCAAGCCGCTGCTGGAGGCGTTTGTGCGCTCCGCCGAGCAGGTGCCCGGCGATGCCCAGCAGATGGCAGCGTGGTGGCAGGTCTTCGAGAGCCTGTGCACCGAGGGAGCGCTCTGCGCGGACGTATGCCAGCAGCGCGAGGCGGCGCTCTTCGGGCGGGTGCGCGCCCACGAGCAGTGGCCGGCGGTGCACCACTCGCCCGCGTACTGTGCCGCCTACCAGCCGGCCTACCGCGTGCTGACGGCGAGCGAGGCCGAGGCCCTTTGCCGCAAGCTAAGAGTTCCGTTGGCTATCGTGTAGTTTAGACAGGCTGTTCTGCACTTTGGCAGGCGGGCAGCCCCAGTGCTTGCCCCCCATCCTCGGCCCTTCCCCCGTAAGGGATACGGTTGGCGAACCAAGCACGCGCTGGTTTCGTAGGGGCGCTGCTCTGTGTCACACGACGTAGGGTTATGCGACGAAATCCGGCCATAAGGTTCTACTCCCTGGCGGTGACGACACCTGGAACTGCCCATCCACCTTGTCTCGGAACGTGACCAGGCGGGCGCTCATGTCCGCGCCAGAAGCCGTTTGAAAGCCTCACCCCCCGGCCCCCTCTCCACGTGG
>JAGPFT010000175.1 GCA_018056405.1 Anaerolineae bacterium | reverse complement strand
TTCTCAACCGGTCCATCCCAGAGCGCGCAGGGGTCGCAGAGAAAGCCTCAGAGCTTTTCCGACTTTCCCCTCCGCGCCCTCGTCATCTCAGCGGCTCAAGATCACTGCCCCAAAAAGCGAATGCACCTGTTCGTGAACCGGCGCGTTGGCCGCTGCCCCCACCTATGCTATAATCCCGCGCACTGTGCCGCAGCGCCCTCGGAGCGAGAAAGCCATGCGCTTTTACCAGCGGCTTGACCATGTGTGTCGTGACCAAAGCGACGGCACACTGCTGATCACCGGCGCGCAGGGGCCAGAGTGCGCGCCGGCGCTGTGGATCGGGCGCGAGGGCGTGTACGTCAACGTATCGGCCACCTGCGGCCCGTTGGAGATCGCCCTGCGCCCGCGCCAGCGTGACTTGCAGGTGAGCCTGGCCCAGCTTTGGCCCACCGAGCGGCTGTCGGCCATGCGCATGGTGGGCACCGGCCAGGCCACCCTTGAGCTGGGGCTTTCCAACGAAGGTGAGCTACTCTTTCGCATGACCATCGTCGCCGACGCGACCGGCCATCTGGCCATGAACTTGGTGCTGACTTCGGAGGTGCGCCAGGCGCTCTTTGCCTGGCTGGATGTTGAAGACGACACCTGAACCCTGATCGCCACACACCCGCCGCCGGGGAGAGTGCCGCGCCCAGCCGGGCATTGCGGCCACCGAAGGGGCAAGCAGGACCAGCCTGGACTGGGGCCTCCCGCGAAACTCTCAGGTTGATATACCCGCTGGGCGGTGTACCCCTCTGGAAAGCGCTCCGCGCGCCGACGGGGCAATCTCACTGTCCGGTGAGAGAATCTCTCAGGCCAATGACAGAGGCAGCCAGCCAGTGGCGCTGTTTGCCTCTTTGCTTTGTGCTACACTGGGTCGCAGGGTGCACCGCTTGGAACAGAATGTCAGGTAGGCGAGCATGTTAACTAAGATCGAGGCGCTAAACTACCGGGCATTGCGCTACATCAGCCAGACGCTCAGACCCTTCCAGGTCTTGGTTGGCCCCAACGCAAGCGGGAAATCAACGTTCCTGGATGTCATCGCGTTTGTCGCCGATCTGATCAACAAGCCCACCCTGGCCGATGCGGTCTATGAACGCGCCAGTGACATTCGCGATCTGACCTGGAACCATGCCTCTGAATGGCTGGAACTGGCGGTAGAGGTGGACATACCGCCGTTAATCTTGTCGCGTCCGCAGTTAACTCAATATCGCCGGTTGCGTTACGAAGTGCGGATTGGTGTCCAGGAAGAAAGCTCGGAGTTGGCGATGCTGGCGGAAACCCTGTGGCTTGCTCCACCGGAGTCTGTCACTCAGGCCAATCACGTTCAACCTCGCCCGTTTCCCAGCGAGCCAGCCGTGCCAGCGCGTATCACGGCAGCACCAGATAGCCGCGCTCCGGCGGGTTGGCGCAGGATCGTCAACAAAATCGAGCGTAGCGGGAACGACTACTTCCGCGCAGAAACTACAGATTGGAACAACCAGTTCCGGTTGGGGCCAAGACGATCCGCGCTGGCCAACCTGCCGGAAGACGAGAGCAGGTTCCCGGCAGCAACCTGGTTCAAGAGATATATCTCTGAAGGCGTGCAACGCATCATGCTCAATAGCGAGGCGATGCGTCGCCCCAGCCCGCCGCAAAGCCCGCGCTCATTCCTGCCCGATGGCTCTAATCTACCCTGGGTCATTGACGATCTGAAGCAGAAACACCCAGAACGATTATCCCTATGGGTGGAGCATCTGCGCACGGCTCTGCCCGATGTGCGCGGCATTGACACGGTAGAGCGCCCTGAAGACCGGCATCGTTATCTGGTGCTGGAATACGAGACGGGGCTGCGCGTCCCTTCCTGGCTTGTCTCCGACGGTACGCTGCGCATGATGGCGCTAACCATCCTGGCCTATCTGCCTCAGATGCAAGGCGTCTACTTGATCGAAGAGCCGGAGAATGGTATTCACCCGCGAGCTGTCGAGGCTGTCTTCCAATCGCTAAGCTCGGTCTATGACGCGCAGGTCTTGCTGGCCACCCATTCGCCCGTCATCCTAAGCCTGACCGAACCCGAACAATTGCTGTGCTTTGCCCGTACTCCTGCTGGCGAAACAGACATAGTCCCTGGAGATGAGCATCCGCGTTTGAAGGACTGGCGTGGGGAAGTGAGTTTGTCCACACTGTACGCAAGTGGGGTTTTGGGGTGATGGATGCGCTTACCGACTTGATCGCGCTGGTCGCCGATAGCAATATGGAAAACGCCCTTCTTGGCCTGCTGAGCAGGCATCAGGCATTGGGAATACGGCCCATCACCTATGACGTATTTCGGCACGACAAGCGCGATCCGGGCTGCTGGACCGATGCGCATAACTTCCTCAGACCCTATACCAGGCAGTATCGTTATGCGCTGGTGATGTTTGATCACGAGGGATCGGGCCAGGAAACGCGAAAAGCTACGGAACTGGAGAACGAACTCGAACACCGCTTGCAACTGAGTGGTTGGGATGAGGGTCAAGCCAGGGTGGTTGTGCTCGAACCTGAACTGGAAATCTGGGTATGGAGCGACTCGCCTCAGGTTGATTCGTGTTTGGGGTGGCAGACCCACCAGCCCGATCTGCGCACCTGGCTGCGCCAGCAAGGTCTGCTTGACCTCAAGGCGGCCAAGCCCTCAGAGCCGAAGCGGGCGATGGAACGGGCACTGCGCGAGGTGAAAAGGCCCCGCTCATCAGCCATCTATAGGCATCTCGCTGAACGGGTATCCTTTCAACGCTGCGTTGATCCCTGCTTTGAGCGCTTCCGCGAGATTCTGACCGAGTGGTTCTCTGAGGCATCAAGCCTGAGTTGAGTACGCCATCTGTGTGGAGATTGAAAGGACATACCAATCATGGCAGACTGGAAGACCCCCGAAGACACGAAATACACCGAGAATGACGAATGGATCCGCGTGGAAGGCAGCACGGCCAAGATCGGCCTGACCGACTACGCGCAAGACCAGCTTTCGGACATTGTGTTCGTGGACCTGAGCGAAGTGGAGGTCGGCAGCACCGTCACCAAAGGCGAAGCGTTCGCCACCGTCGAGAGCGTCAAGGCCGCCTCGGACGTATACGCGCCGGCCAGCGGCGAGGTCGTCGCCATCAACGAGGCGCTCGAAGACTCGCCGGAATTGGTCAACAGCGACCCCTATGGTGCCGGCTGGCTGATCGAGATCAAGCTGAGCAACCCCGCCGACCTCAAAGACCTGCTGGACGCCGCCGCCTACGCCAAGCATTGCGCCGGACGCGACGCCTAGTCGCTTGCCGCTGACGCGACTCTGGGGGCACGCCTATGCCCTCAGTCACGGCAGCCTTGCCAGGAGTACACTTATGACCTACATTCCGCACACCGAGGCCGACCGCGCGGCGATGCTGGCCGCCATCGGCGTCGAGTCGCTCGACGACCTGTTCGATGCGGTGCCTGCCGAGTTCCGCTTCCCTGCGTTGGATTTGCCCGATCCGCTCAGCGAGATGGAAGTGGCCTGGGAAGTCGGTGGACTGGCCCGCGCCAACGTTGCCGCCAACGACTACGCCATCTTCCTGGGCGCGGGCGCGTACCACCACTTCGTGCCCAGCGTGGTGGATCACATCCTGCGACGCGGCGAGTTCTTCACCGCCTACACGCCCTACCAACCAGAACTGAGCCAGGGCACGCTGCAGGCCATCTTCGAATACCAGAGCATGATGTGTATGCTCACCGGCATGGACGTGGCCAACGCCAGCCACTACGACGGCGCGACCTCGCTGGCCGAGGCAGTGACCATGGCCAACGCGCACTTTCGCGGCAAGCGGAGCAAAGTCATCCTCAGCCCCGGCGTGCACCCACAGTACCGGGCCGTCGTCCGCACCTATCACCAGAACAGCGGCCTGAAGTTCGTCGGTGACCAGGAGGGCCGCGCCACGCTGCCCGACCTGGTGGACATGCTCGACAAAGACACGGCCATGCTCGTCGTCCAGTACCCGAACTTCTTCGGGCAAATTGAGGACTTCAGCGGCCTGGCCGACTCCGTGCACGCCGCCGGCGCGCTGCTGTGCATTGTCACCGACCCGATCGCGCTCGGCCTGCTCAAGCCGCCGGGCGCGCTGGGCGCGGATATTGTGGTGGGCGAAGGGCAGCCGTTGGGCATCCCGCTCAGCTTCGGCGGGCCGTACCTGGGTTTCTTCGCCACGCGCAGCGAGTACGTGCGCAAGATCGCCGGGCGTATCGTCGGCGAGACGGTAGACGCCGACGGGCGGCGCGCCTACGTGATGACCCTGCGCCCGCGCGAGCAGGACATCCGCCGCGAAAAGGCGACCAGCAACATCTGCACCAACCAGGGGCTGATGGCCCTGGCCGCCTGCGTCTACATGAGCGTGATGGGCAAGAGCGGCCTACGCCGTGTGGCTGAGTTGTGCTACCACAAGGCGCACTACGCCGCGCAACAGATTGACGCCCTGGACGGCTACAGCGTGGACATGAGCAAGCCGTTCTTCAAGGAATTCGTCGTCACCTGTCCCAAGCCAGTGGAAGAGATCAATCACATTCTGCTGGAGCAGTGGGGCATCATCGGCGGCTACGATCTGTCCCAGGACGACGAGACGCGCCGCAACCAGATGTTGATCGCCGTCACCGAGATGAACTCGCGCGACGAGATTGACACGCTGGCTGAGGCGCTCAAAGAGGCCAGGAAGCCGCACGTTCACCTGCCGCACGAGCATTGAGTCTTCAGTCATCGGTTATCGGTTTTCAGTTTGGAACCAGTGGCAGGCATCCGCTGCTGATCGCTGTGAGACCATTTGAGAAGTAGTATCCCCCCACCCCAAACTCCTCCCCCACAAGGAGGGAGGGGCTTAGGGTCTACGATCTTCTCCCTTCCCCCCTCGTGGGAGAAGGGCCGGGGATGGGGGCGCGAAGTGGATGACTTCTCGAACGACCTCTGATAACTGACTGCTGACAACTGATCACTGACAATTGATCACACCAAGGAACACACCATGACCGAACTCCTTCTGCAAAAGAACGGCGCTCCCTCACCGCTGGAGCCGCTGATCTACGATCTTGGCTCGCCAGGGCGGGTGGGCATCACTCTGCCCGCGCCCGACGTGCCGCTGGCCGAGCTGCCCGCCGACCTGCTGCGCGACTCGCTCGACCTGCCGGAAGTGAGCGAGATGGATGTCGTGCGCCACTTCACGCGGCTGAGCCAGTTCAACCACGCCATTGACATCGGCTTTTACCCGCTTGGCTCGTGCACCATGAAGTACAACCCGCGCCTGAATGAAGACATGGCGCGGCTGCCGGGCTTTGCCACCGCCCACCCGCTGCAAGACCCGACGACGGTGCAGGGCGCGCTGGCGCTGATGTACCAGCTTCAGGCGTGGCTGGCTGAGATCAGCGGCATGGCCGGGGCCAGCCTGCAACCCGCCGCTGGCGCGCAGGGCGAATTCGCCGGCATCCTGATGATCCGTGCCTATCACCTAGCCCACGGCGAGCCGAGCCGCACCAAGATTATTGTGCCGGATAGCGCGCACGGCACCAACCCCGCCACGACCGCGATGGCCGGCTTGCAGGTCGTCGAGATTTCCTCCGACGCCAACGGCGACGTAGACCTGGACAAGCTGCAAGCGGTCTGCGGCGACGACGTGGCGGGCATGATGATCACCGTGCCCAACACGCTCGGCGTCTTTGAGGCGCACATCAAAGAGATCGTGGACATCGTTCACGGCTGCGGCGGCCTGATGTACATGGACGGGGCCAATATGAACGCCATGCTCGGCATCGCCAGGCCGGGCGAGATTGGCTTCGACGTGATGCACTACAACCTGCACAAGACGTTCAGCACGCCGCACGGCGGCGGCGGCCCCGGTAGCGGCCCGGTCGCCGCCAACGAGAAGCTGCTGCCCTTCCTGCCCGGCCCCATCGTAGCGATCATCGAGGAGGGCGACGACGAGACGCCGCCGCTCTACGGCTTCGTCATGCCCCAGCAGAGCATCGGGCGGGTCAAGGCATTCTGGGGCAACTTCGGCATGTTGGTGCGCGCCTTCTCCTACATCGCCTTGCACGGGGCGCAGGGCCTGCGCGCCGTCACCGATCACGCCGTGCTCAACGCCAACTACGTCCGCGCCGCCCTCAAGGGCGTCTACCCCATGCCCTTCGACCGCATCTGCGGGCACGAGTTCGTCTGCATGGGCCACTTCGACAAGGCCGAGGGCGTGCACGCGCTGGACATCTCCAAGCGCCTGATGGACTACGGCATCCACCCGCCGACCAACTACTTCCCGCTGATCGTGCCCGAAGCGCTGCTGATCGAGCCGACCGAGACGGAGTCCAGGGAAGCGTGCGATCACTTCATCAGCGCGATGAAGCAGATCGCCCAGGAAGCGGTGGAGTCGCCGGAGCTGCTGCACGAAGCGCCGCACAGCGCGCCGGTCAAGCGCGTGGACGACGTGCGCGCGGCCAAGCAGTTGGTGCTGTGCTGCCGCGTCCTGCCGGAGGGCGAGGGGTAGCGCTGGCTGCTTGAACAGAA
>JAGPFT010000174.1 GCA_018056405.1 Anaerolineae bacterium | reverse complement strand
CCCCCCCCGTCTCGGCGCGGATGCGCCCCGACCCCCCCTCTCCATGCATGGAGAGGGGGAAAGGCCGAGCGTAGCGGGGCCAGGGGGTGAGGTCAACAGAACACCCCCTCCCTTGTCGAGAGTTCCAAGTTCATAACACACCCTAGAGCGTCTCCACCAGCAGGCGGCCCATGTTGCCCCACAGCCGCAGGAACTCGGCGCGCGGGCGGCTGGTCGGCGCGCTGGCCCGCGACGAATCCACGAACCAGTACAGCTCCCCCGCCGGCTCCCAGCCGCACAGAATGGCCACGTGCGACCAGCCCGTCGGGCGCAGGCCGCGCCGGCGCAGCGGTTCGCCGTAGATGGGCATCAGCAGGCGGTCTTCGGCCAGGGCGCGCTGCAGATCGTCTTCGTGGGCACGGGTGCGCCAGCGCGCGGGGACGCCGTTAGCGCGCAGCACGTCGGCGATGCCCCAGGGGAAGGTGGCCCAGGCCGGGATGCGGCGCACGACCAACGGCGGGAAGCCGACTCCCAGGCGCTGGCGGTTCATGGCGCGGGCGACCTCCGCCGCGTCGAGGACGGCGCGCCCATGCCAGAAATTGACGGCCATGGCCAGCACGTGCGGCCCGCAGTCGTTGGAGCGGCCCTGGTACAGGTGATAGCTGGCGATCTCATGGTCGTGGTGGGGGGCGAGGGTCAGGGTGCCGTCGGAGAGAATCATCGCACTTACTCCGCCCACCGGCGAAAGTCATACCCTCAAATCATGAAGCCCAGTTGAATTCATCTGGTGACATAGGAATACGCTGGACGCGCCAAGCTGCTTTCCTCTTCAATAGCCGAAAACTCAAACGAACTCGAAATTCCTCGCCCAGTGAGGGCGCATTACGTCCAGCAAGCCAGATGCCATCCTCTGCGTGCGGATTATACCTATCTTGTAGCATCCCATTGGGCAGAGCAGCTACCGTAATACTCTTGAGAGTATTGATGTTTTTCTCCTCTTCATAGTTGTATTTTACAAAGACAGTGGTTGTCAGATACGACTCGTCCCTCAACCCGACCACTGTAGGCATTTTTCCAGGGACATCTATCCTCTGTCCAGAGCGAATTTGTCTGACAGTCATGGAGAGTTGTGAGGTCTGGAGAGTTGCCGTGTTTTGTCCGCTGACTTTCTCTGCTTTCGAGTCCACAAACAGGGCCTGCTTAATGGCATAATCTGGATGAAACAGGTAGCAGGCTCGTTTGTAATCCACTTTACCAAATAGACGTTGATCGATTCTAGACACTCCCAGGCGGTCTAGGGCTTCCCGTGTTATATCCTCGCCAATATCGGAAACCAGGTCGCTCTCCTCATGGAAAATCTCAAGGGCAGTGGTTCTATAGTTGTAGATAGCCTGGACGACCAAGCGTAGCGTCGCCTTCTCGATTTCTTCAAGACGGTCCAAGTTTTGGCTGAGGTCTTCGGGCCTGAGCAGCATGATCACTTCCCTGCAACAAGGTTCTTCTTTTGCGCCAAAACATTCTGACGCGCTAGAGCGACATACTTTTCCAGGATTTCAACCCCAATATACTGGCGCTTCTCACGGATCGCCGCTACGGCTGTTGTGCCACTCCCCATAAAACAATCCAGTACAACATCACCGGGGTCAGTAAGCAAGCGGATGACTCTGAGAGGCAATTCTACAGGGAACTTTGCTTCATGATCATCATTGGCTCTGATGGAAGGAAAAGTCCACACGCCTCTTGATCCCCAATCCCTCCATTCATCGGGAGAAAGCCTCTCCCTGTCGAATTTCGTGATCCCAGGCTTCCAGAAGAAATACAAGTACTCAAATTCGTCCACAGACCGGTAGGAAAGGCTGGCCCAACGTGAATTCTCCCATGCAGCGTCCTTCACCCAAACTCGACGGTCGTAAGGGTAAAAGCCTGCCCTCAATGCCCACTCTTCCACAAGACCGCCAACGATCTTGACACGGGTCTGAGTCTCGTATTTTCCACCACGAATATTGTTACCATGAAGCCGGCGATCTATGGTTTGCTCACTACATCCAAGCAACTTGGCTAACTGGTAGCGGTTGTAGTCAGGGTGCTCAGCCATTGCCTTAAGCACGCCTTCTTTTGTGACAGGGGAGCGTTTCCTATTGACTGCTTCGGCTTGAATGCGCGGCATAGAGGAGTCTTTGTAAGTCAAAATATCAGCTATATTGATGACCAGGAAACCTCCAGGCTTGATGATAGGAAAGTGAAGATGAATTACTGTTTCAAGCAAATCCTGCCATTCTTCAAACGAAAGATGTGCTTCATAGTCTTTTCCCACAAAATAGGGGGGCGACCAAACACTTAAGGCGATGCTGTTGGGTTCAATTTGGAGCAGAAGTTGTCTGGCATCTCCGTGATATATCCCGTTGGGGCGCAAGTAAGCGGCGGGTTTGTGCCCATCGCCAGTCAAATAGAGTTCACGAAACTTGTCCTGCAAGTCTTTGGGCAAGCGGTTGATCTGGAAATCAATTCCAGCGAGTGGGTTACTCATATCCAACCCTCCTAATGATTATTGCGAACTTCTGTTCTGAGTATAGCATCTCCGGAGAAAGCTGTCACCATTTTACCCAGACAGTCCATGTTCTCGCCGCGCAAGGAACGGCGTCACCTTTCCCGCTGACAACTGATCACTCGCTCACCCCGCCCGCGCGCTCCACGTGCCCGGCGCGCCGGTGATCAGGATGTACGTCTGCCCGGATTGCGGGACGCGCAGCATCTCGCCGCGCTCAAAGAGCAGAATCTCCGCCGTGCCGCCGCTCTCGCCGGTCAGTGCCCAGCCGAGCGTATCGCGCGCGGTCGGGTTCTCGCGCCACACCTTGCCGAAGCCGCGCACCGGCTCCAACAATCCCGGCGGCGGGGCCGCCCCGCCGCTGCTGGGGTCTACCCCGTCGAGGAACGTGTCGTTGAAGCGCTGGTAGGTGCCGTTGCCATAGAGGGCGTAGATGGCCGGTTGGGGCACCGCCCCCAGCGACGAGACCCAGATCATCAGGCCGTTCTGGAACGGCTGATAGGCGCTGCCCACGGCGCTCGGCGCGCCGGCCAGCGGGCAGCCAATCGCCGCCGCGATGGACGGGTCGCTCTGGTAGACCGCGCCGAGCGCGCCGCCGGGCACGCTGGCGCAACCCGTCGCTCCGCTGGCCCCGCTGCCGATGACGATGCCCGCCCCGCCGGCGCCACTCACCCCGCCGACCGGCGCATAGACGACCGGCCCCGGCGTGACCGGCGTATCGGTGGCGGTGGGGGTGAAGGTGGGCGTCTGAGTGATGCGCGGCGGCGGGGTGAAGGTTGCCGTGCGCTCTGCGCCGCGCGTGGGCAGCAGGGCGGCGCTGGTCCCGGCCAGGACGGGTGTCGCCGCCGGCGTCTCGGTAGCGACGATGGGCACGATCACCGGCTCTGCTGTAGCCGTGATGTAGATCGGGGTGACGGTCGGCGGGGCGTCCTGCAGCAGCCCGCAGCCGGAGAGCAACCCCGCTGCCAGCCCGATCACTGCTCCTACTGCCCGCCGGTTCATGCGCCTGCCCCTTCCCTGGCCCGCCTCACGCCTGGATGCGGGCGTGGACGCTCCCATCCTCGCCCGTCCAGGCGACGGTCATATGCGGCGTGTTGTAAGCAAAGGCGACCTGTCCCTGGCGATCCACCAGGATCAGCCCGCCGTAGCCGCCGGTGCGCTCGAACATCGTGCGGATGGCGTAGTCGGCGGCCTGCTGAGCGCTCAGGCCGCGGGCGACGGCGTCGGTGGCCGTCTTGCACAGCACCACGCGCATGATGCTCTCGCCGTGCCCGGTGGCCGAGGCTGCGCCGCTGAGGTCGTCGGCGTAAGCGCCCGACCCGACCAGCGGCGAATCGCCGACGCGCCCCGGCATCTTGTAGGCCACGCCGCCGGTCGAAGTAGCCGCTGCGACGTGTCCCCCGGCGTCAATGGCTACCGCGCCGACCGTGCCTTGGGGGTCCGGCGTGAATTCGTAGGACAGGCGGTAGTCCGGCATCTTTTGCAGGCGCAGGAAGCGCTCGATCTCGCGCGGGACGGTCAGCTCGGCCTGGGCGCAGAGCCGCATCCCCTTTGCCTCAGCAAAGCGCCGCGCCCCTTCGCCAACCAGCAGACTGTGATCGGTGTCGTCGAAGATCAGGCGGGCCAGCCGGACGGGGTTGGTGATGCCGCGCACAGCAGCGACCGCACCCAGCCTGAGGGTGCGCCCGTCCATGATGATCGCGTCCATCTCGATGTCGCCGGCGCGGTTGAGGACGCTGCCCACGCCCGCGTCGAAGGTGGGATCGTCTTCCATGACCATCACCGCTCGCTCGACCGCATCCAGCGCCGATCCGCCCGCCGCCAGAATCGCCAGGCCGGCCTCGGCGGCGGCGCGCGCCCCGGCAATGTGATCGGCGTGCGTCTCCTCGGCGATCTTCCAGGCCCCGCCATGAACGATGATGCGTGGGATCACGGGCATTCCCTTTCGTGAGTGGTTGGTGGTTTTTGGTGAGCGGTTGTCAGTTTTCGGTGATCAGTTCTGGCCGTCAGTTACTTGACAATGTCAGATTAGGCGTGAGTTCTAACCCCTCCCTAAATCCCTCCCCGCAGGCGCTTCAGAGGCGGACAGCACCGTGAGAAGCATTAAGAGGGTGCCCGCTTAACCTCACCCCCTGGCCTCGCTGCGCTCGGCCTTTCCCCCTCTCCGTCAACGGAGAGGGGGCAGCGAGGCACGTCAGCGCCAAGCGGGGGTGAGGTAAAGTGAAGGGCCACTCCCGACTACACACCCACCTCAATGCCTGTCCACCCCTGACCCGCAGGGGGAGGGACTTCAAGAGCAAGCCTTTCTCCCTTCCCTCGCTTGCGGAGGAAGGGCCAGGGATGGGGGTTACATGTGACATTGGCAAGGTTATCGCTAATCGCTTTTCAGCGGACGGCGTGCAGATACCAGTCATGGGCCATGAACCGGCCTCTCTGCGCTGCTCACTGACCACCAATCACCAGCAACCAATTACCTTTTCACCTTCCCAGCAGCGCCGCATCGAAAAAGGCGATCACCCGCGCCTCATACTCTTCCGGCGCGACGGCCAGGTAGTCGCCATGCCCGGCCCCGTCCACGACCCACAGCGCAGCATTCGCCCCGGCAGCGGCAAGCTGCGCCCGCGCTCCATCGAGGGTGATCTCGCGGCTCCCATAAATGAGCAGCACCGGACGCGGCGCAATTTGCCCGATCACGTTTTGCGGACTCAGCTTAGCAAGTTCTACGCCGCTAAGCAAGCGGTAGCTGAGGGCAATCGCCTCCTTGTAGAGCACTTCCAGCGGGCCGCCGGTGCCCAACGCCAGCGCGCCCTCGGCGAAGTCGCCGTAGCCGCCCTCGGCGACCACCGCGCGCAGCGCCGGGTAGCGCGCGGCGGCCATCACCGCCGTCGCCCCCGCCGACGAGAAGCCGAGCACGCCGATTTGCGCCGGGTTCACGTCGCCGCGCGCCTCCAGGTAAGCCAGCGCGTCGCCCACCTCACCGATCTCGCGGTAGCCCAGGCTGAGCGATCCCATCCCGGCGCAGCGCCGCGACTCGAAGGCGAGCACTGCGTAGCCGTGACGGGCCAGCACGTCAGCCTCGTGCAGGCGGTTGCCACGCCCGCTCGCCGCCGCCGGCGGCAGGATCACCGCCGCGCCGTTCGTGCCGGCGATGAAGTAGGCGCGGAAGCTCCCTTCACGCCCGGCAAGGGTCACGTCTTGCCAGGCGTGGCCGAAATCGCCCGGCGTGCGCCCGTCTTCGCTGCAGGGGGCATAGAGCAGGCGGTAAGTGGTTGCAAAGCCGAGCAGGGAGGGCACGGCAATGAGGGTCAGCGCGATGGCGAACGCGGTCAGGGCCAGCGTCCGCCGCCAGTAGCGATGCTTTGCAGGGAGTTGAGGGGATGCGCTCATGGTCGCTCAGAGACCCTATGGAAAGGCCCGCGCCGCAACTTACCTCACCCCTCCCCTATGCGGAGAAAGGGCAGCGAGGCCAGGGGGTGAAACTTCGTGGCGAACCCCGCCGGCCTCGC
This sequence comes from Anaerolineae bacterium, assembly GCA_018056405.1. Taxonomy (GTDB): domain Bacteria; phylum Chloroflexota; class Anaerolineae; order Aggregatilineales; family Aggregatilineaceae; genus UBA2029. Next base: position 504 of record JAGPFT010000174.1, on the reverse strand, counting down.
TGCTCGCAGCGTCATTCGTAGCGCAGGACGTTGAGCGGCTTCTCGCCCGACGCGCGCCACGCCGTCAGAAGGGCTGCGCCCAGGGCGATCAGCACACACAACGCCATCAGTTGCAGCGCGGTCATATAGGGGATCGAGCGACCCAGGTCGCCGCCGAACGCCTGGATCAGCAGGAACAGCAGGCCGATCCCGCCCAGTCCGACGCCGATCAACCCGCCGATCAGCCCCATCAGGCCGTATTCTAGCAGCAACATGCCCAGCACACGCTCGCGCTGCAAGCCGACCGCCTTCATGATGGCGATCTCGCGGCGGCGCTCCAGGGTAGCCAGCGCCACCGAGTTGGCGATGACGATGCCGCCCACGACCAGGGCCAGCGCCGCCACCAGAATGGGGAACGACGTGAACTGGTCGAGGATGCGATTCAGCAGGTCGTTGAGCAGCTTCGTCTCCATGACGAAGGCCAGCGGGATCTCGTTCATGCTCTGGCGCAAGGCGCGCACCTGC
>JAGPFT010000173.1 GCA_018056405.1 Anaerolineae bacterium | reverse complement strand
CCGTTGTGATCACCGCGATCAGCTCGTCTGCGCTGATCTCTGGCGTGGGTGTGGCCGCGCCCGCCTGCACCAGCACAATGCCCGACGCAGATTGCGACGAACGGGCGGTGCTGCCCCCTTCGCTGGCGACGGTCAGCGTGTAGCCACCCGCCCCGGCGACGCTGCTCACATGCACCGTGTACTGGCCGCTGGCTGGCAAAGTGACGCTGGCGACGCGCGGGTTGGTACCTTCGCCGCTGTCGTCGTCACCGGCCACCAGCACGCCATCTGGCCCGACCAACTCGACGAACAGGTCTAGCCCCTCGGTGGCGGCCACCGCGTCAATGGTGACCACATCGCCCGCCGCGCCATTGAAAGGCCAGGTCACCGTCTGACCGGCTTCCAGCGTTCCTTCAACCGGCTCGTTATAGACCAGGCCCGCCGCGCTCAGCGGAGCTTGCTCCGGCGCAGGAGTGCGGTCTTCGGGGGTGAAGACGCCGTCGCCGTCGTCACGGTAGAGTTTGAGCGTGACGTTGCCGAAGATGGTGCCCTGCTCGTCAATGACGATCCCGACGAGGCGGTTGGCCTCGGCGGTCGCCGTCAGATTTTGGTTGAGCGCGTCCTGGGTTGCAGCCTGGGCAGCGGCCAGCGTCTGGTTGGCGGCGAACTCGGCGGTGGCCGTCAGGGCGGCGTCGGTGGCGGCGAGGGCTTGCTCGGTCTGGCGGACGAAGAACTCAGCGGTCGCCGTCAGTTCGGCGTTGAAGACCGCCGTCTGCGTGGCCGCTTCAATGGCCGCCAGAGCCGTCAGCGTCGCGTTGTACTCCGCCTCGATGGTCTGGTTAAGCTGGGCTACTGCCGTGCTGGTCTTCTCGTTGGGCGCCAGTTTATCCTGGTCGCCCAATGCGAAGTAGACGAGCACAGCGATGATAGCCAGCACCGCCAGCCCCATGAGCGCGCCCACGATCTTGAAGGTGCGGCTCAACCCTTCCGGCTCCGGCTCCATCAGGTCAAGCGGAAACTCGTCCTCGACCAGCCCGAAACTCGGCTCTTCGTCCAGATCGCCGAAATCGTCCAGGTTTTCAAAGAGTTCGTCATCAGCCATGAGAATCCATCCTCCGCGTTATGCGCCCGCCGCTGCCTGGAATCGGGCTGCGCCCCCGCTGATAAACCAGCCCCGTCATCCCCCTGGCAAGCGAAGCAGAGCGGCGAGCCGCCTGCCCCCTGGTACCTGACAGAGGACTGATCGTTGGAATGTTTTTTCGTAGGGGCGCAGCAGAGCTGCGCCCTGGGTGCTCCGTTCTTGCCCTAGCCGAGTAGCTCAAGATTAGCCAGCGGCACCAGCACCTCACGGTTGTTCGGCAGGCGCACCCTGGCACACTGTGTCCGCAGACCGTTGTCAATGACCTGGGGCGTCGGCGGCAGCGCGACGACCTCGGCCAGAATGCCGTCCCACGGCGCGCGCGTCAGGCGCACATTGGACCCCACGGCCAGTGCCCGCGTCAGGGAGGGAGCCTCTGGGAAAGTGCCGCCCGCAGGCAGCGGCAGCACGATCTCCGGGCGCTCCCATACCCCATGCTCTGGCGTTGTCGCGTCGAAGGCAGCCTGCCGCCCCATGTTACTCTGGAGCAGGCGGTAGATCAACGCCGTCGGCTGGCGACGCCCGAAGCCCTCCGTCAGTATAACTGGGAATGTAAGCCCCAACACGAATTCGCGCAAGCTGGCCGCCATGCTCGGCGCGACGACGCCCGCCGCGTCCTGGCGCTGGACCAGCAGCAGATCGGCCCGCTCGATGGGCAGCGGGCTGATGATCATCCTGGCGCGGTAGGGCGAGATGGTCGGGTCGAGCGTGCGCAGCGCGGCGAAGCCTTCTTCGGGCAGGAATTGGTACGCCCCGAAGAAGAAGCGCCCGTTGCCCCACGCACATTGCATCACCGCACCGACGCCGCTGAGGCGCACGATGTCGTTCTCGACGGACTCGACCTCGCCCGGTATTTTGGCCAGGACCTCCACCGCCCGCTCACTCGCCTGGATGATGATCTGCCCGTCGTCCACGCTGACCACCTCGCCGTCCGCCGGCGAGAGCAGCGCTTGCGCGCGCTTGCCGCGCCCGCGCGCGGCCAGTTCTTGCCCCAGGCGCACCCGCTGATCCGGGGCGACGGTGATCAGGCTGGCGACCTGCTGCGGGCCAGCCTTGCGCAACCGGAGGGCGCGCGCTACGTCCAGGATGTGGTACTCGCGCAGCACGTCCCCTTGCAGCACGACCGTGACCGCGCTGACCTGCGTCCCCGGCCCGACGGTCGTGCGGCGGTGCACCACGCCCGGCGGCAGCCGCCGCTCGCGCGTCACGCGGGCCAGGCCCTTGATCGCGGTCATCTCAGGGTAGTAGGGCATCCTCCGCCTCCTCCTCCCAGGCAGAAGACTCCACCAGCGCCGCCAGGCGCGCATCGGAGACAGGCGCGGTGAGGTCTTGCGGGGCGGGGCGCAGCTCCGCGTCATCGGCGACAGGGGTCGCTTCAGGCAGGCGACCGCCCATCGCCGCCTTGAGCCAGGCGGTCAGGCGGCGGGCGTGCTCTGCGCCGCGCGGCAGGGCCAGCGGTCGCCCGCGCGCATCGAAGATCAGGCCGGCGGCCCCAGCGACCAGTCGCCGCTTGATGCGCCGCCGCCCGTCAATGGCCAGGCCGCGCCCCAGCCGCACCACGACCTCAACGCGCGTCCCCGCCGTCAGCGGGGCCAGCCATAGCTCGCCGCCGCGCACTGTGTGGCGGATGATCTGCTCCCCCGGCTGGCGAATCTCGACCGACATGGCTTTGCGCCCATCCCTGACACGCCCCAGCGGGCAGAATGCTGGGCCTAGCTCAACCAGGCCGCCCGCTTCCAACGCCTGCACGGTCGCTACCGGTTTGAGGTAGGCGACCACGCCCAGCGCCGCGATCAGGTTGTGCGGGTCGAGGCGCAAGTCGGCCAGCCCGACCGGTTGCAGCGCGTCGAGCAGCAGCAGAGCTGCCACGCCCGGATGCGGGGCTTCGGTGAGGATGGCGCCCGCTCCAATCAGCGGGCCAAAGGGTGGCAGCACCTCGCCATCGCCCTGCCCCCAGTCCGGGCGCGCGCTGCTCACCAGGGCGCGCACGATCTCGCGGGCCAATGCCTGCTCGATCAGCAACTCCTCCAGCGTGGCGGGAATCGTCGCCGGGCGAAGCTGCTTGTTGTAGGCGTAATCCCACAGGGCGTCCTCGCTCACCTCCTCCGGCAGCCAGCGCCGCAGACGGTCGGGCGTCACCGCCTGCAGGGCCGCCGGGAAGCTGTGCCCCACGCCCAGGTCGGTGCGCACCACATGCTGGGGCTGTCCGCGCACGCCCGCCACGAGGAAACTGTTGGCGCTGCCCACGTCCACGCACAGCGGGCCGAGGCCCGGCGAAGGCAGCGCGCTCAGATAGCGCACGGTGCTGATCGTCCCCTGCACGGTGGGCACCACCCCCACCTGGCTGGAGCGTCCCACGGCCTCAAACCCGCCGGGGCTGCGCGTGCGAAACTCATCGTAGACCAGGGCCAGCTCGATCTGCGCGGGGACAAGCTGCTCTTCGTCCAGCGTCGGGCGCACGTTGCGCGCGGTAAACACAGTGGTATAGGGGCTGAACAGCGCCTTGACGTGCGCGCGTAGCACCTGGTTGCCGGCGAAGAGCACCACCGGCATCGTCCCGCGCCGGATCAGGCCCAGCGCCCGCGCCACGCGGCGCAGCAGCGCCAGCAGAAGGTCGTCTGCGCCGTTGTCCGTCCCGCCGGCGATCAGGATCACGTCCGGCTCGCCGCTCAGCAGGGCGTTGATCTGCGCTTCTTCGGGGCGCAGGTCGTCGGGGCAGAGCATCCCCGTCACGGTGATGAAACTGCTGGCGAGGACGCGCGCGCCGCTGGCCAGGCTTAGCTCTGGCGTGAGGCCGACCAGGAAGACGCGCATCGGGCGGCCCGCGCTGCCGGTCGCCAGGAAAGCGTCCACGCCGTGCCCCTCGCTCTCCGGCATCAGGAACAGGCCGTCGCCGTGCTCGTCCACAATCTGCCGCCCGATCAACTCGGACATGCGCTGCGCGGCGCGCTCCAGGCCCAGGCTGGCCCGGCTCAGCGGCGGCTCGGCGGTCGTGCGCGACCGCGCCGAGGCGATCAGGCGATACTGCCCCTCCACCAGGTCAATCAGGGCCAGGCGGGTATGGACGCTGCCGAGATCGGCCACCAGGATGGAATTGACGTGCTCTACGCCCATGCGCCATCAGCCCCCTAACCGGTCGAGGATGAACTCCAACTGCGCGCGGACCACGTCGCTGAAGATAGTCAGGCTGGTCAGGATGGCCCCGGCGTAGAGCGCGCCGAGCGTGATCGTCACGAAGACCTGCCCGACCGCGCTCAGCCCGCGCAGCAGGCGTGGCCTTCGCACCGCGCCGCGCCGGGCGACGGCGAAGAACTGGAAGTAGATCAGCGTGGTGATCACCCCAACCAGGATGACCAGTCCATCCGTCGTGTCCTCACCGACCGACTCGCCCGCCGCCCGCGCCAGCGGGACAATCGTCCCGGCCACTGCCCCGGCGATGGCCACGGCCACGCCGACGGCGATCACAAAGACGAGGCCCAGGTTGCCGACCGGGGCCAGGCGCGGCGAAACCTTGAACAGCAGCAACACACCCACCAGAAATGGCACCGCTCCTACGACACGCAGCGCGGCCAACGTCGCGTCGTCGCGCCCGTTGGCTTCGGCCAGCAGCGTTTCGTCGAGCCAGGGCTTGATCACGCTCTCGGCGGCGACGACGACCGTGTAGCCCGCCGCCACGCCGACCAGCACGTGCACAGCCAGCCGGTAGAGCACGTTGTCGCCCAGCAAATAGCTGAAGACCAGCAGAGTGAGCACCAGCGAGACCCACCCCGCGATCAGGTCGAGGTTCTCAGGAGTCACCGCTGTCGCCTCCGTCCCAACGCGCGCAGCAGGTTGATGACCATCCCCAGGGCGATCAGGCCCGCCGCCCCCGCCGCGCCCAGGGCGAGGCTGTGCCAGCGCGCCGCCGGCGGATCGGGCAGCTCGACGGAGAGGCCGCCGGGCATCTGATATGGCGCAAGGGTGGTGGCGTTGCGCTCGGCGTTGTAGCGAGCGGTATCGCGCGCGCCGGCCAGCAATCCGGCGTAGCCCGTCTCACCCACATAGGGCGCGGTCAGCGGCTCAATCGCCGCCGTCACCAGGGCCACTTTGGGCACCGGCACCGCCGCCAACTGCTCGGCCCAGGTGCGCACCCCCGTTGACTCGTCGCCGACGACCACGATCAGAGCGATGTCGCTGGCCAGGCTGGTGATGGGCAGGCCGCTGTCGTCGCCGCGCAGGTCGGTGGCGAACGCCGGGTGACGCTCCAACGCCCCGTCCGCGCCCCACACCACCGTAGCCAGCGAGCGCACGCCCACCACTTCGCCGGACAGATAGCGCAGCGCGGCGTAATCCTCGCCCGCGTGCAATACTTCCTCGCCCTGGTCGCGCGCGGCCAGCAGCAGCGCGTCGTCGCCCAGCGCAGCAACGACCGACCCGGCGTGGAAAGCGCCCGCCGGGCTGGTGCTGATTGTCAGCGGGACGGCGCCGCGCGCCAGCGTATCGCGCAGCACGGCTTCGGCCAGCGCGTCTAGCTCGCCCGCCGACACCGGCCCGTACTCGAAGGCGAAGAGCACATAGTCGCCCCCTCTCAGCGCGTCCACCTGCGCGGCGACCGCCGCCCGGTCGCCGCTGAGAGGGGGCGGATCGGCGGCAAAGTGCAGCGCGTCGGTGGCGAAGGGGCCGAGCAGCGCAGCCAGCAGTGCCAGCATGACCAGCACGCGGTCGAGCTTGAAGTGGCGGGGCCGGCGAGGTCGGTGAGCGGTGGGCAGTTCTTCTGGCTCCAGCCCGGCGAAGGCCAGCCGCGCCGCCTCGTCCAGGGCCTCTTCGTCTTCTTCGCCCGCGCCGATATCGAGCAGGGCTTGCAGCCGCCTGACGCGCCGCTCCTGGTCGGGCGTGACGACCAGTTGTCCGGCGACGCGCCGTCCTACTGCGGCGGGGATGGCCATATCAGCGGCGGGCAGCGCGCCGGGAATATCCGCCAGCAACCCGCCAGCGGCAACCTGCTCGGCCTGGGCCGCGCCCAGCTCGCGCAGGGCCTCTTCGCGGAAGGCGCGCAGCCGCTCCGGTAATTCGTCCACCTGCTTCTGCCGGACGCTCGCCTGCGCGCCGCCTGCCTTCACCGTGACGGGTAGCTCGGACGGGCGCAGTTCCTCGACCCAAGAGGGGGCAGCGGTTGGTTCCGGGGCAGGCGGGCGGCGAGATGGTTCGGCGGGCGGCATGGCCTCTTCCTGCGGGGCCAGCATGTCGCCCAACACGCGATCCATCTCGTCCTGGTCGAACAAGCGCTGCAAATCGGGCGGCTGGCGCTCCGCGCTCACCTCGCCGAAGAGCGCCTCCAGGTCTTGCAGGGCTTCGTCGCCGGAGTCCAGAACGAACGGCGGCCCGGCTGCTGGCTGTTCCCCCTCGTAGCCGAGCAGGGCGTCGAGCGCCGCGCTATCCAGGGG
>JAGPFT010000172.1 GCA_018056405.1 Anaerolineae bacterium | reverse complement strand
CCCCTACAGGCCTCTCCCCCTCCATCCCCCTCTCCGGCAGAGCCAGAGAGGGGGACTTGGATCGCCGGATGGGACGTTTTCCCCCTCCCTAGCTCGGCTGGGGAGGCGGCCAGGGGGAGGGGCCTCCGCCGCACTAAGACTTCCGAAGTTTTCAGAAACTTCGGAAGTCTGATCGCCGCCCGCCCCTACAGGCCTCTCCCCCTCCATCCCCCTCTCCGGCAGAGCCAGAGAGGGGGATTTTGACCGCCGGATGAGACGTTTTCCCCCTCCCTAGCTCGGCTGGGGAGGGGGCCAGGGGGAGGGGCCTCCGCCGCACTAAGACTTCCGAAGTTTTCAGAAACTTCGGAAGTCTGATCGCCGCCCGCCCCTACAGGCCTCTCCTCCTCCATCCCCCCTCCCTGGCTCAGTTGGGGAGGGGGCCAGGGGGAGGGGCCTCCGCTGTCAGGGGGTAGGTTTTCAACGGTTTGAACGGAGCGCATAGAGATGCTCTTCGCTCAGAGAATCAAAAAACCTACCCCTGCAAGGAAGGGGCCGGGGGATAGGAGTGTTCTGGCGAATGTCCAACAACTTGTTCGTGGACCCCCGCGTGCATTGAGACTTCCCAAGCCCCCACGCCGATGGTATAATGAGCCGCGTTGTAGTCTTGTATCGTTTTCGACCGGCGGGCCAACGTCCGGTTCGCCCGGTGACAGCAGTCCACGAGGACGCCAGCCATGTCTATTACCAAGCAAGCCAAAGAAGAACTCATCCAGAGCTATGGCCGGCACGAAACCGACACCGGCTCGCCCGAAGTGCAGATCGCCATTCTGACGACGCGCATCGAGCAGCTCACCGAGCACCTGAAGGTACACAAGCACGACGAGCACAGCCGCCGGGGGCTGCTTAAGCTGGTGGGCCTGCGTCGCCGCCACTTGAAATACCTCAGCCGCAAGAACCCCGAATCCTACCGCGAGCTTATCCAGCGGTTGGGTCTGCGCCGCTAGGCGGCGAGGGTAGGCAGAGCGCGGGTCGGCTGATCCGCGCTTTGACTGCACAGGAAAGCATGAATAGCATCAGTGTCCCGCCGGCCAAAGGTCCCGCGCAAGCAGGGCCGATCCTGGCCGTGAGCCGACAACCATTCTGATCGTGAAGCCAGCCCGGAGCGGCAGGAATTGGAACATGCGGTCAAGCCAGCGCCTTTGCGGGGTGCTGCGCGCTTGACACCAGGTTCCAGTCCCTGACCTCCGGGCGCATTAGTTTCGGAGGATTTCCCCCATGTCTAACTCAACCGGAATGCCGGCCAACCAGCGTTTTGTGGCGATGGTCGGCGACAAGGAATTCGTCCTGGAGACGGGCAAGCTGGCCGAGCAGGCCGGTGGCGCAGTCACCGTCCGCCTGGGCGATACCGTCGTCTTCGCCACAGCGACCATGAGCGCCACTGCCCGCGAGGGCATTGACTTCTTCCCGCTCAGCGTAGACTACGAAGAAAAGCTCTACGCGGCGGGCCGCATCCCCGGCAGCTTCATGCGCCGCGAAGGGCGTCCGTCGGAGGCGAGCATCCTCATCGCCCGCGTCACCGACCGCCCACTGCGCCCGCTCTTCCCCAAAGACCTGCGCAACGAGGTGCAGGTCATCGTCACGCCGCTCAGCCACGACCAGGAAAACCACGCGGACATACTCTCGATCATCGCGGCCAGCGCCGCGCTGCACATCTCTGATGTGCCCTGGGGTGGGCCGATTGGCGCGGTGCGCGTCGGCCTCATTGACGGCGAGTTCGTGCTCAACCCGACCATCCCGGAGATGGAGAACAGCCTGCTCGACCTGCGCATGGCCGGCACCAGCGAAGCGATCATCATGGTCGAGGCCGGGGCCAACGAGGTGGACGAAGAGACGATGATCCGCGCGTTGGACTTCGGGCACGAAGCCATGCAGGGCCTGATTGCGGCGCAGAACCAGATGCGCGAGCAGGTGGGCAAGCCCAAGCGCGCGTACACCCCGGCAGTGGTGGACGAGACGCTGGCCGCCGAGGTCGAGGGTAAGATCGCTGCTGACATCGCGCGCATCCTGGCCGGCACCATCGAGCGGCCTGAGCGTGACGCGGCCATTGACGAGCTGCGCGAGCGCCTGCTGGCCGAGTATGAGGCCATTGGCCCCGCCAGCGACGAAGAGCCGATCCCGGTGAAGGGCGTCAGCGAGGCGCTGGACGCCACGCTGAAGAAGGAAGTGCGCCGGCGCATCCTCGAAGACGGCGTGCGCCCCGACGGGCGCGACTACACGACGATCCGCCCGCTGGCCGCCGAAGTAGACCTGATCCCGCGCGTGCACGGCTCCGGCCTGTTCAAGCGCGGCCAGACGCAGGTGCTGAGCATCTGCACGCTGGGCACCCCGCGCGACAGCCAGCCGCTCGACGGGCTGTACCCGGAAGACACCAAGCGCTACATGCACCACTACAACTTCCCGCCCTACAGCACTGGCGAGACGTGGTTCCTGCGCGGCCCCAAGCGCCGCGAGATTGGGCACGGCGCGCTGGCGGAGACGGCGCTGCGGGCGATGATCCCGCCCGAAGACCAGTTCCCCTACACGATTCGCGTCGTCAGCGAAGTGATGTCGTCCAACGGCAGCACGAGCATGGCCAGCGTGTGCGGCAGCACCCTGGCACTGATGGCGGCGGGCGTCCCGCTGATCCGCCCGGTGGCGGGCATTGCCATGGGCCTGATCAAAGAGGGCGAGCGCTACGCCGTGCTGACCGACATCCAGGGCATGGAAGATCACCTGGGCGACATGGACTTTAAGGTGGCCGGGACGGAGCGCGGCATCACTGCCCTGCAGATGGACATCAAGATCGCGGGCATCAGCGAAGCTATCCTGCGCCAGGCGTTGGCCCAGGCGCGCGAAGCCCGCATGCACATTCTCGGCGTGATGCTGGATGTCATCCCCGCGCCGCGCACAGAGCTAAGCCCCTACGCGCCGCGCATCCTGACGATCAAGGTCAATGTCGAGAAGATCGGCATGATCATCGGCCCAGGCGGTAAGACTGTGCGCGCCATCCAGGAAAAGACGGACGCCAAGATTGACATCGCCGAGGACGGCACCGTCTTCATCGCCAGCCCGGACGGCCCCAGCGCCGAGCGCGCCCGCGACATGATCCTGGCCCTGGTCGAAGAGCCAGAGCTAGGGCGCATCTACACCGGGCGCGTGACGCGCGTGGAAGCCTACGGCGCGTTCGTCGAGGTGCTGCCCGGCCAGGATGGTCTGGTGCCGGTCAGCCAGATCGCCGATCACTTCGTGCAGCGCATCGAGGACGAGGTGGCGGTGGGCGACGAGATCATGGTCATGATCACCGACGTGGATAGCGATGGCAAGATTCGCCTCAGCCGTCAGGCGGTGCTCGAAGGCTGGACGCTGGAAGAAGCGCGCGCGGCGGATGTCAAGATCAGCGGCGGTGGTGGCCGGAGCGGGGGGCGCAGTGGCGACCGGGGTGGACGCGGTGGCGGGGATCGGGACCGGCGCGGCGGCGACCGGGGTGGACGTGGCGGTGGGGATCGGGATCGGCGCGGCGGCCCCGACCGGGGTGGCTATCGCGGCGGTCACGGCGGGGGTCACGGCGGTCACGGCGGCGAGCGGGGCGGGCGCGACTGAGCGTCACCTGGTCTCGACTGATAGAAACGGCGGGGCGTGCGCTGAGCACGCCCTGTTCTTTTCTGTGGATAATGCTCTCCTGTTATGTTCCACGTGAGTGGGGACTGGCTCGCCCCAAGGAGTGATCACAGGATTTACTCACTTGGGCGTTCGCCATCTGTTTCATCTGCGCCCTGAATGGCACGCACAACAACATCGGGCGTGACAATGAGCAGCCCTGATCTTGCGGCGACTGCGGGCGGGTCAATGAGATGTCTGCGGTCGAAAGTTACCAGGTAGCGACAGCGACCGGCAATCGCAGCAGCTACCACTGGCGCATCCTTGAGGACGGTGTACTCCGCTGCGGCCCGAACCTGGGCTATAGTCGGCTCAGCCAGGGTGAAGCCCAGCAAAGCCACCACCGACTCGAAGGTCTCACTCTAGGGGAGCTTTTCTCGCCAAGTTGACCCTCACCTCGTCGAGGACGTATGAGCTGACCACCAGGGTCACAGCTTGAGAGAGGGAGAGCCGTAGAAGATCGCGCGCATGGCCTGTCGGGGACTGAATGGCGGAGAAGAGAACGCTCGCGTCAACGAATACCCTATTCATCCTCCGGCCCCGCGTCTATGCCGTATTTCTCCTCAAGCAATTGTGTCCGAATGGCCCGGCCATCGCGCAGCAGGTCTTCAAGAGTGACGCCCCTTTGCTGGAGTTCGTCGCCAATCTCGTCCAGCAGATGCATCAGCAGCGCTTCACGCGGGCTGATGAGCAGACCGTCCTCTGTTTCGCGGAACACGATGACATCCCCCTTCTTTAAGCCCACTTTCTCGCGCCATTCGGCTGGCAGGGTCACCTGACCGTTCTCTTGGATGGTGTAGGTACGCTTCATGAGATATGGCTCCTACTCATAAACTCATAGATTATGAGTTTACCCTATTATCGTTGACCGCAAGGTAGGAGTCAATAGGAATCTGATGAAAGGCGAAGCTGCTAAGGCCGCCGGTCGAGGCTCAGGCTGTTATGTGCTCCGTCTTGTGCGGCGGGCGTGAGGAAATGCCCATCATCATGCCCTGGATGTCCAGCCCTTCGTCCAGGTCTGGCCAATAGACGCTGTAGGCGTTGAGTTCGACATGCGCCAGTTGCTCTGGAGATGCCTGTGCCAGCCAGGGATGCCAGTCGAGCGGGTTGGCGATCACCCGTCCATCGGCCAGGGTGACCCACACTTTGCCTTCACGGATGGCAACGTGCACGGGACGATCCGACTCGGCGTTGAACTTGAACATGTCCGACATGGCGCTAAGGTCGCCGGTCGAGGCTCAGGCGGCTGATGAAGTCGTTGATCGAGATGGTGGGCAGGCTGAGCGGCTTGAGGTGCCCGCGCGCGATCAGCTCCATGCTGACGCGGGCAATCGTCTCGTTGTCCGGCGCTTCGATGACGTGCACGAAGTCGAACTGGCCGAGCGTCGCGTACTGATCGAGCACCTTGACGCCCAGTTTCTCGATGTCCATCCCGATGCGGCGCAGGCATGACGGGTCCTCGACGACGCACGACACACCTTGCTCGGTGAAGGTGCTGAGCAGAATGTAAACGGGCATAGGATTCAGGCTCCTGGGGTGGTCAGGGGTTCGCGTAGCACATGGTGCTGCCAGGGCCAAGTGTACCGCACTTCGCCTGCGCGGGTTAGCGGGCGGGCCAAAACTGTCCGTAGGGGCGTATGGCCATACGCCCTACGGGGGTGCTGCTCTGCTGCGCCCGGCCCGAACTCAGGCTTCCGAAGTCTCCTGCGGTGAGGCGTGCCAGCGCCGTGCCCTGCCACACCTCCGCCCCCTGTGTGACGCGGCGCGTGAGCGTCAGGGCAGCAGGTAATACGCCCCTGTGCGCCCGCCGACGCGCCGCAAATAGCCGCCTTGCACCAGCGCGGTCAGGTCGCGTTGCAGCAAGTCCGGGCGCAGGGCGGGATGCAGCGCGCGCAACTCGTGGAAGGTGATGCTGCCGTGTGCGCGGACATAGGCCAGGGCGGTCTGCTGCCGCGCGTTGAGGGCGTCTTCGGGCGGCGGCGCGGACGTTCCGGTTCCAGGCGCGCCCTTGTTGAATAGGCGCACGGTGACGCTGTACGGCCCCGTCTCGATCAGCGGTGGGCGCGCGCCCCGACGATCCATCGCGTGCAGGACGCGCAACACGCCGCCGCCCCTCCCGTCGGCATAACCCCACTGAGCCAGTGCGCCCGCCAGGCGCGGGTTGCGGCTGTAGCGCCCTCCCACCAGGTGCGCAGTCGTCAGGAAGGCGGGCAGCCCGCCTGGGCTGGTCACTTCCAGGCAATCGGCGTAGAGGCGCACGGTGAGGCGCTCGTGCAGCCGGTAATCGCGGTGGCAGAGGGCGTTGGCCAGCACCTCGCGCACGGCGGCGGCGGGGTATTCCAGCGCGTCCGGCTCGCCGGCAGGCGCGCGCATCTGCTCGCGGATCGTTTTCCACAGTTGGTCGAGCAGGGGGGCCAGCGGCCCGGCGAAGGATCGCTCAAAGGCGAGATGCGCGTCACCGGCAGGGCCGAGGTAGCGGCTGAGCTGCGCGCCAGCCTGGGGCAGCCAACGCGCCGGGTCGCGCCCGAAGAGCAGCAGCCCGGCGACGGTGACACCGTGATCGGGCGTGATCGCACCCAGCGCGTCGAGCGGCACCTCCTCGACGGGCCGCCCCAGCCGGCGCGCGCGCGCGACCATAAAAGCGGCCAGCAGTGCCGGATCGAGGTCAGCGATGCGCGCGCCGGGCACAGCCTCCGCCTCGAAGTCGCCGTTGGCGCGGGCGCTGAGCAGCCCGCGAATCTCGTCGCCGCCCAGGGCGCGGTTGCCGAAGTCGCTGCGAGCCAGCACGCTGCCATCGCTGAGGGCATGCACGCGCCGCCCGCGCGGGACGCGCACGACCAGCGCCGGGCCGCCCGGCGTGCTGAGGATCTCCGG
>JAGPFT010000171.1 GCA_018056405.1 Anaerolineae bacterium | reverse complement strand
GGTGGGCGCGTGGAGGTGCAGAATCAGGTCGTTGAGGATCAGCCGCTTGCGCCCGCGATCATCCTGCGGCCACGGCTCGCGCCAGATCGAGCGCCGAATACGGCTGATCAGGCCCGGCGTTGAGCCATGTGGGTTTTCTTGTTCCACAGAAGTACCAGCTATCCTTTCAGGCTGCGCACTCAAAAGCAGGCCGCGCGATTAGCGCGCTCTAACCCTCAGCGTCTCGCACGCAGCGAAAACCGATGAACCAGCTTCTGGTGTCCGGGCTGGCCCGAAACCGGGCGGCTGCGCTCGTGCCGTAGTCAATGTAGCTGCCCAACCCTCCCCGGTAGACGCGCAAGCGGGTTGTGTCGTTGGGGTCTTCGCGGCCATCGCGCGCGTTGTAGGGATAGGGCGCGTACAGGCTGCTGACCCATTCCCAGACGTTGCCGCTCAGGTCATAAGCCCCCACCCAGGAGACTCCCCCAGGGCGGCTGCCGACAGGCGCGGTCTCGTTGTTGAAGTTGCCGTCATACACCAGATTGTCTTCGATAAAGCGGTCGCCCCAGGGATAGTACAGGCTATCGGGGCCGCGCGCCGCATATTCCCATTCGGCCTCGGTGGGCAGCCTGGCTCCGCGCTGCGCGCAGTGATCGCGCGCCTCGAACCATGTCAGATTCTCGCGCGGGCGGTCATCCCCGGCGAAGGCTCCCTGCGACCCGTACTGGGCGTTGGTCACCTCGTAGCGATCGATCCAGAAGGGCAGGTCGAGGCAAATCTCGTGCACCGGTTGTTCGTCGCGGCGGCCATGCCAGTTGCCCATCAGGAAGCAGCCCGGCGGGACTTTGACCATTTCCACGCCGTCAAACTCCTGCACAGTGACCGGCCAATCTTCATTATGCCTGACGTAATCGGGTCTTGACGAGGTTAGCCCCAACGGGCCACATCCACTCAGAAGCAGCAGACCAGCCGCCGCGAGGAGTCTGCGTAACAGGTTCATTCGAATGCCATCTGTGGCGTGTGCGCATCCGGCGCGCAACCGGCCTTCACCTGCCGGTCAGTCGCTCGGACGGGTCTTCGATCCCACCCGGTTCAGGCCACTGCCGGGCGATTTCCCTCGTCCGCGCCTTACCGGAGTCAAACGGACTACTATACCATATGTGCGTCCGGCTTTCGAATGTCCCAAAAGACAAAAGGCAAGGGGGGTGCAAAACCTGTCAGGCAACAAGGTCGCGCTCCTTGGCCTCACCCCTGCTCGGCGCTGGCGCGCCTCGCCGCCCCAGGTCGCAAACCAGCCCTAATGCACGTCCGATCCCAAGGGGGCCAGGGGAGGGACCTGCCGCCGCACCAGACTTCCGAAGTCTCCGAAGACTTCGGAAGTCTGATCGCCGAGCGCCGGCGTGAGAGAGACACAGCTTGCTGCACGCCCCCGTAGGGGCGTATGGCCATACGCCCCTACGGACCTCACCCCTGCTCGGCGCTGACGCAGCGAGGCTGGGGGTGAGGCTACGGCCAGCGTCACACGTATCACTGACACCCTTTGCACGCACTCCTGCGCCAACTTACCGTTGACCGGCCTGCCAACTGGTGGTATATTTTCTCGTGCCCGGCCCCGTAGCTCAATTTGGCAGAGCAGTTGACTCTTAATCAATTGGTTGCAGGTTCGAGTCCTGCCGGGGTCACCAGCCGACGCTCACCGTTGCGGTGAGCGTTTTCGTTGGGCCGCGCCGGATCACCACCCACCCTCTCCCCCTCCCTCCGTTTTCGCCCCCGCGCACCTTGCGTTATGATGAATGAGCGCGGCTTGCAGGTGACTCGACGTTCAAGGGAGGGACCCCCTCATGACACTCGCCCAGGCGCTCTCGTGGATTCAAGTGGCGCGTGACCGGGGCCTGACTGGCCTGTGGAACGGTATTCGGTACCACCGCATGATGGCGACGACGGCCCGCCGCTACCCGCGCCCCCGTCCCAGCGGCCCCTTCCAAACGCCGGGGCGTATCCTGGCCGTCGAGGAAGCGCCCAACGGCGTCGTGCTGCGCGCTGAGCGCGCGGCTGTGGAATTGGTCGCATTGGGCGACGAGGTGATCCGTGTGCGGCTTAGTCCGGCGGGCCGCTTCGCCCCGTTCTTCTCCTACGCGGTGATCGGCGGCGGCGACCCGCCCCGTGCCCTGCGCATCCACGACGAGGGGGACGCCGTGCTCGTGCAGACCGCGCGCATGGCCTGCCGCGCCAGCAAAGCCGCCTGCCGCCTGACCTTCAGCACCCCAGACGGGCGCGTGCTCAGCGAGGACGTGGAGGGCCTGGCCTGGCGCGGCGACGAGGTGCGCTGGTCACGCGGCCTCCCGCCCGGCGAATCCTGTCACGGCCTGGGCGAGCGGGCCAGCGGCTTCAACTTGCGCGGCAAGCGCCTGGCCCTGTGGAACAACGACCCCGGCCCCGGCTACCCGCGCGACGCTGACCCTATCTACTATAGCATCCCCTTCTATGTGGGCCTGCAGGGTGACCTGGCCTGTGGCTTCCTGTGGGATAACCCGGCGCGCGGCGCGGTGGACCTGGGCGCGGACGATCCGGGAGCGATGTCCTTCAGCGCCGAGGAGGGCGAGCTATGCCTCTACGCGCTGGCCGGGCCAACCCTGCCGGACGTGATGCGCCAGTTCACGGCGCTGGTCGGGCGCGCGCCGCTGCCGCCGCTGTGGGCGCTTGGCTTCCACCAATCGCGTTGGGGATACAGGACGGTTGCCGACTTCCGACGAGTGGCCCACGAGTTCCGGGCGCGGCGGCTGCCCTGCGACGTGCTCACTTTCGACATTGACTACATGGACGGCTACCGCGTCTTCACCTGGAACCGGGCGGAGTTCCCCGACCTGCCGGGCCTGGTGGACGAGCTGGCCGGGCAGGGGTTCAAGAGCGTTGGGATTCTGGACCCTGGTATCAAGGTGGACCCCGGCTACGAGGTCTACGAGAGCGGGCTGCGCGAGGACGCTTTTCTCAAGCTGCCGGATGGGAGCCTGGTTAGCGGCCCCGTCTGGCCGGGAATGTGCCACTTCCCCGATTTCACCCGTCCGGCGGTGCGCGCCTGGTGGGCGGAGCGCGTCGCCGGACTGCTCGGCGCAGTCGGCTTCGCCGGGCTGTGGAACGACATGAACGAGCCGGCGATCATCGCCCTGCGCATGGGCACGACGCTGCCCGATGCCGCTCAACATGGCTGGGAAGGGATCGGGCGCTCGCACGCGGGCGGCGGCCACAACGTCTATGGGATGCTCATGGCCCGCGCCACGCGCGAAGGCTTCGCCCAGGCCCGCCCGGACGCGCGCCCGTTCGTCATGACCCGCGCCGCCTACGCCGGGGCGCAGCGTTACACCGCCTCGTGGACAGGCGACAACGACGCCACCTGGGATCACCTGCGCCTGAGCATCAGCATGGTGCTCAACTGCGGGCTGTCGGGCATGGCCTTCACTGGGCCGGACGTGGGCGGATTCGCCGGCGACCCGGACGGCGAACTCTTCGCGCGCTGGATGCAGCTTGCCAGCCTGCTGCCCTATTTCCGCGTGCATTCGATGGCCGGAACCGCCCCCCAGGAACCCTGGAGCTACGGCGAGCGCGTCGAAGCGGTGGCGCGCCAGGCGTTGGAAGAGCGCTACCGGCTGCTGCCCACGCTGTACTCGGTGGCGGCGGAGTGCGCGCACAACGGCCTGCCGCTCGTCCGCCCGCTGCTGCTGGCCGATCCCACCGATCCCCGCCTGCACGGGGTGGACGACGCTTACCTGGTCGGCGACGCGCTGCTCGTCGCGCCCGTCCTGGAACCGGGCGCGGTCGAGCGCCAAATCGTGCTGCCACGCGGCACCTGGTACGCGCTGGACAGCGGTCAGCCGGTCGAGGGCGGGGGGACGGTGACGGTTGCCGCGCCGCTGGAACGGCTGCCCGTTTACGTCCGCGCGGGCAAAGTGCTCGCTCTGGGGCCGCTGCTGCAGTACGTGGGCGAGCAGCCGGTCGAGGAGCTATTGCTGCGCGTTTACGCCGGGGACGGCGAGACGGCGCTCTATGAGGATGCGGGCGAGGGCCTGGCCTACCAGGAGGGCGAGTATCGCTGGTCGTACTTTACCGTCAAGCGGGCCTCGTCCGGCTCGCTGACCATCGAGTGGCGGCGCGCCGGGCGCTACGAGCCGCCCTACCAGCGGGTGCGCGTCGAAGTGATCGGCGTGCCCGAAGAGCCGGAAGCGGTGCAGCTTGACGGGCAGAGCGCGCCAGTGTGGTATTACGAGAACGGCGTCGTGGAATTCATCGCCCCGCCGTTCAACGAGGCGCACCTGATTCGCCGCGAGGCAGCAGCAGGCCAGGAGCCGACCCGCCCGCGCCGCCCGCGTCGCTAGAAGCCTCACCCCCTGGCCTCGCTGCGCTCGGCTCGCCCCCTCAGCCACGACATGGAGAGGGGGGGCGAAGCCCGCGTCAGCGGACTGAGCGGGGGTGAGGCTGGCGGCCCGCTAGGGGGCGTCGGCACCGGGGACGCCACTCCCCGCCCCGCGCAATAATTCCGCGACAACGGGCGGCGGCGGATCCCACCGGTAGCGGCTCAGGTCCAGGGTGTCGCGCTCGTCGAAGACGACGCCCTCCGCTTCGAGACGGGCGCGCTGTTCGGAGGCCGCTTCTGGCGCGCCCTTGATGCTGATCCGGCCCTGGGCGTTGACCACGCGGTGCCAGGGCACCGGCTCGGCGACGCGCGTGTACTTGAGCGCGCTCAGCGCCCAGCCGACAGCGCGCGCCCCGTTGGGCACGCCCAGCAATTCGGCCACACGCCCATAGCTGAGCACCTTGCCGCGCGGAATGTGGCGCACCAGCGCGTAGACCAGGGCGTTGAACGAGGGAGAAGGTTGCATGGCGGGCACCTGTGGGATGCGTTGCGCTAGACCTGGATTCCCTGCGCGAGTAGAGTTGTGAGTCATGAGGCGTGAGTCGAGGGGGCTGTTCTTGTCCGATCTCCAGACTCACAACCCCTGAAACATACAAGGCTGTTCGTCGTCATGCCCCATTATACGCTCTTCCGCCCCTGGGTGATCGTGCTGCTGGTGTGCGCCGTTTACCTGGGCGCGATCTTCGCGGCCAACGACGCCGACCCGCTGGTCTTCGTCACTCTGGGCGAGTGTTTCAGCGCCTGCGCCGGGGCCGACGGCACCGCCTGCCCGCCAGATAGCGAAGGCTACGACGGGCAGTTCGCCTACTACATCGCCCGCGACCCCGCCGCTTCGCCGGACTGCCTGGATGCGCCCGCCTATCGCCTGCAACGCATTCTGCTGCCCGCGCTGGCCCGCGCCCTGAGCCTGGGACAGGCGGCGCTGATCCCCTGGGCGCTGGTGGCGATCAACCTGGCGGCGCTGGTCGGCGGCACGGCGTTGCTCGAAGACCTGCTGGTGCGAGCGGGAGCCAGCCGCTGGTACGCGCTGAGCTATGGCCTCTTCGCCGGCGTGTTCATGGCCGTGCGGCTGAGCACGGCGGAGCCGCTCGCCTACGGGCTGGCGCTGGCTGCGGTCTGGCTGGCGGCGCGGGAGCGCCTGACGGGGGCGGCGATGCTGCTGGCGCTGGCGGCGCTGGCTAAAGAGACGACCGCCTTCTTCGCGCTGGGCATCGCCCTGCACCTGGCGCTGGCGGGCCGCTGGCGCGCCGCGCTGACCCTTGCCCTGATCGCCGCTGCGCCCTTCCTCGCCTGGCAGGGAGTGCTCGTCGCCTGGCTGGGATCGCCGGGCGTCGGGTCGGGCGGGGCGCTGGCCACCAGTTTCACGCCCATCCCTTACGGCGGCGTGTGGCAGATCGCGCTGGAAGGCGGGCTGCTGGTCTTCCTGGTGTTGGGCGTCCTGCTGGCGATTCCGGCGGCGGTCGTGCCAAGCCTGTGGGGACTGTGGCGCGCAGCCCGCGATCTGCGCGGCGGTCAGGGCGACCTGCCGGCCTGCCTGCTGCTGGCCAACGCCGCGATCATGCCCTTTGTGCCCTTCTCCACTTACCGCGAGTTCCTGGGGCTGCTGCGCTTCATGCCCGGCCTGGTCATCGCCGTGGTGTGGTACGCGGCGGCTCACCGCCAGCGGCGCGCGCTGCGCTACAGCACGCTGTGGATCGTGCTGATCGCCTTCGTCGTGGCTGGGTGAAGCCTACCCTGCCCGGCTCTGCCGGATACGCTCGCCAAGCAGCAGCGCCAGCGCCGCGATCAGCGCTCCCCCTGCGATCACCACACCCCATTCGAAATGAGTAATCCGATAGCGAAACACTATCTCGGAGTCTCCGGCGGGCACGGCAACCGCCTGAAAGGCCAGGTTCGCGCGCAGGAGGGGCGCGGGCGCGCCGTTGACCGTCGCCGACCAGCCGGGGTACCACGTCTCGGCGAAGACCAGGTAGGCGGGCGCGTCTGTCGCCACGTGGAAGCGGCGCTCGGCGGGGAGCGCGGTCACTGGAGTGAGTGACTCAGAGGTCGTTTGAGCGGTTCTGTTCCCGTTCTCGTCCCCCATCCCCGGCCCTTCCCCCACCAGGGGGGAAGGGAGAAAGACGCGGCCTTTAGGCCCCTCCCCCCTTGCGGGGGAGGGGTTTGGGG
>JAGPFT010000170.1 GCA_018056405.1 Anaerolineae bacterium | reverse complement strand
GACTTGCGCTGCAGGACGGTGATCGGCGTGCCGGTGAGCAGGCAGACCTCCAGCGCGCGCACGACGCGGCGGATGTTGCGGTAGTCAATGCGCCCGGCGGCGACGGGGTCAACAGCGCGCAGACGGTCGTGCAGCGCCCGCGCCCCCTGCGCAGCGGCGAAGCTCTCTAGCTCGGCGCGCAGCGAGGCGTCGGGCGGCACTTCGGGGATGCCCCAGCCCTCCAGCACGGCGGTGAGGTACTGCCCGGTGCCGCCGACCAGCAAGGGGAGCCGTGCGCGCGCGCGGATGTCCTGAATGGCGCGGTAGGCCGCGCGCTGGTATTCGGCGAGCGAGTAAGGCTGGTCGGGCGTCACGAGGTCAATGAGGTGATGCGGGACAGCCGCCAATTCGTCGGGCGTTGGCTTGGCCGTGCCGATGTCCATGTAGCGGTAGACCTGGCGGCTGTCGGCGCTGACGATCTCGCCGCTCAAGGCGTTTGCCACGTGGATGGCCAGCGCCGTTTTGCCCACTGCCGTCGGCCCCAGGATGACGACCAGCGGCATGGGGGGAGGCGTCTGCGGCGCGCTGTCTGGCGCGGGCGCTGTCTGGGGAGCGGCGCTGGCAGTAGTCACTGGCATGGCGTCACCACTCCAGGGCGTTGGGGACGATCTGGATGGCGCAGGTGTCGCCGGCCCAGGCGACTGCCGCCACGTCCACCCGCCAGCGGACGCCGGCCAGGTCGTGGGCGTCAAGATACGCCTGGGCAAGGGCAATCAGGCGGGCGCGCTTGCGCTCGTCCACGCTCTCCAACGCAGCGCTCATGGCCTGTTCGAGTGTGCCCCGGCGGGTGCGCACCTCGACGAAGACGATCTCGTCACCCTGCCGCGCGACAATATCCAGCTCCCCCAGCTCGCGGTGCCGCCAGTTGCGGGCCAGGATGGTATACCCGGCGCGGCGCAGCCATGCGGCGACAGCGCGCTCGCCCCGCTGGCCGACGCTCTGCCGGGGATCGCTCATGAGGTGAGCCTCAGAAAGCTGGGGGCGGCGTACCAGCGATCACACGCGCACGACCGTTCCGCAATAGGCGCAGCGCAACTCGCTCGCTCCCCGCACCAGAGGCGGCAGCGCAGCGCCGCACGTCGGGCAGGCTGTCGGCGCGTCGCGGACGGCCTGCGTCTGCGCCTCGTCAACGGGGATGGCGCGCTCGCCCTCCAGGTCGCCGCTGACGGCGCGGCCAAGCTGCTGGGCGTAGGCTTTGCTGTCTATGCCCCCCTTGATCTCCAGCGAGATTTCGCGAAAGTCTCCGGCGCTGAGCGTCAGGTGTATCAGGTCTTTGCCGCCGAAAAGACCCTTGTCTTCAGGGCGGACTTCCGCGATGGCCCCAACGGGGACTGCCCACAGTTCTTCCTGTACTTCCTGGCCGCCAAAGCCAAAGCGACCGCCCTCTTTCTCGCGCCGCTCGAAGATGAGGCGCTGGTCGGTCAGAAAGAGCAGCCCCTCTGGCTCATCCTTCTTGGCTCTGAGCCATTTGGCCTCGACCGCTGTGAAGAGCGCCTCGGTAGGAGTCCAGGACACTTTGGCCTTCTGAGCCTGGTCGAGATAGCCGGTGATCTGGCGAAGCTGGCCCTGCGTCTGGCTGACGTTGCCCGGCACCTGGCCGAACAGCCCCTCGATGCGCTTGCGCGCGGACGCGACCTGTTCGCTCAACTGGGAGGTAGACCGCTCAATCTGGGTGAGGATCATGGTGATGCCCCGCTCCTGGGTCACCTGATCCAGCTTGCGCCACAGGTCAGCGATCTCGTCGAGACGAGGCTGGATGCGCGCTGTCTCGTCGGAGATGGCGGCCTGCACCAGCTGGCCGATCTCGCGCCACTCGTCGGCGAGCACGGCGGCCTTGCGTTCCAGGTAGCCGGCGAAGGCATAGCCGCGACTGCGCAGGGCGGCGATCTGGTCGGGCAAGGCGGCGACGGCGCTGGCCTGGTCGCCGAGCTTCTTGGTGATGTCGTCCATGCTGGCCTGCTTGCGCAGGTCGTCAAAGGAGCGCCGCAGACGGTCAATCTGCTGCTGCAAGGGCGACGGCTGCGAACTCATGGGGGAGCCTCCTCACTGGTGGATGCGCTGCCGGAGCACAGAGGGCAGATAAAGCGTAGTGTAGCCTGTTTCACGTAGCGACTGCAAGCAGGGCGAGAGGGGAGCAGGTTGCGGAAAGACGACGAATCGGGAAGATCGTGGCGGCGTAGCGCCATATGCCGCCGCCAGACTTCCGAAGTTTCCGAAACTTCGGAAGTCTAGGGCGGAACCGGGCGCACTGGAGCAGCATCCCATATGCACCAACTTAAGCCTGGCTGCGCACGCCTCTCCCCCTAAATCCCCCTCTCCAGCCGAGCTAGAGAGGAGGACTTTGACCGCCAGATGGGACGTTTTCCCCCTCCCTGGCCTGGCCGAGGAGGGGGCAGGGGGAGGGGCATTCCGCCCCTACCACGCCCCCGAATGCCTTAACTTGGTGCACATGGGTGCACCGGAGCAGCATCCCTACGGAGGCGCTCAATGGTACGGTGCGGCGCGATCAGCGCTCGGCCTGCACGCGCGAGGCGAGATATGCCTCCATGAAGGCGTCCAGATCGCCATCGAGCACGGCCTGGGTGTTGCCCGTCTCGTAGTCGGTGCGCAGGTCCTTGACCAACTGGTAGGGGTGCAGCACATAGGAGCGAATCTGGTTGCCCCAGGCGGCGCTGACGTGCTCGCCCTTCAGCGCAGCGAACTCCTCTTCCTGTTTCTGGTGTTCCAGGTCGAGCAGGCGCATCTTGAGCACTTGCAGCGCGCGCTCCTTGTTCTGGGTCTGGCTGCGCTCGTTCTGGCAACTGACGACAAGGCCGGTCGGCAAGTGGGTGATGCGGACGGCGGTCTCGTTCTTCTGGACGTTCTGGCCGCCCGCGCCGCTGCTGCGGAAGGTCTCGATCTGCAGGTCTTTCTCGTCAATCTCGATGTCCACGTCTTCCTGCACGTCCGGCCAGACCTCGACCAGGCAGAAGGACGTATGGCGGCGGTGATTGGAGTCGAAGGGGCTAAGACGCACCAGGCGGTGCACCCCGCGCTCCGAGCGCAGGTAGCCGAAGGCGTAGTCGCCCTGGATGGAGACGGTGACGCTCTTGATCCCGGCTTCGTCGCCAGGCATCTCAGAGACGATCTCGGTTTTGAAGCCACGCCGTTCGGCCCAGCGCAGGTACATGCGCAGCAGCATCTCGGCCCAGTCCTGGGCGTCGGTGCCGCCCGCACCGGCGTGAATGGCTAGGTAAGCGTCCTCGGCGTCGTACTTGCCGCTCAGCTTGGCGCGGAAGAGCAGGCCGTCCACAATGGTCTGGAGAGCGTCCGCTTCGGCGGCAAGCTCTTCGCTCATGCTGTCGTCGTCTAACTCGGCCAGTTCCAGGGCATCACGGACGCGCTGGCGAGTCTCCAGCCAGGTCTTGACGCTGCTGCGCAGGCGCGCTGCCTGGCGCATGGCTCGCTGCGCGCTATCAGGATCGTTCCAGAAGTCAGGGCGGGCGCTCTGCTCTTCCAGGGCGGCTAGCTCGGTCTGCTGGCCGGCAATGTCAAAGACGCTCCATAAGCTGCTCGACCGTCTGGCGCATCTCGTTAAGCTGGCTGATCAACGCTTCCATGATGGTTACTCTTCGCTCCCGTTCTCGAACAGGCTGTCCACAAAGGCGGTTGGGTTGAAGAAGACGAGATCGTATATGGATTCGCCGATGCCGATGTAGTGCACCGGCAGGCCAAGCTCCTGCTGAATGGCGAAGAGCATCCCCCCTTTGGCCGTGCTGTCCAGCTTGGTGACGATCACGCCGGTCACGGCGATGGCTTCCTGGAACTTCTTGGCCTGGGTCAGGGCGTTCTGGCCGGTGGTGCCGTCGAGCACGAGCAGCGTTTCGTGCGGCGCATCGGGGATGACCTTGCGCAGCACATCGCGCACCTTGACCAGCTCGGCCATCAGGTTGAAGTTGCTGTGCAGGCGACCGGCTGTGTCCACAATGAGCACTTCGGCGTCGCGCGCCCGCGCCGCGCTGATGGCGTCGTAGACGACCGCGCCGGGGTCGCTGCCCGGCTGCCCGGCAATGACCGGGACGCCCGCCCGCTCGCCCCATAGCTTGAGCTGGTCAATGGCCGCCGCGCGGAAGGTGTCGCCGGCGGCCAGGATCACCTTGCGGTTGTTCAGGCGCATGCGGTAGGCCATCTTGCCGATGGAAGTCGTCTTGCCGGAGCCGTTGACGCCGGCGACCAACACGACCGATAGCTCGCGCCCGCTGAGATTGAGCGGTTGCGGCTCCATCAGCAGCTTGCGCAGCTCATCTTTGAGCGCGGCGATGAGCTGATCCTGGCGCGTGATTCCGTCGCGGCGCACGCGACTCTGCATGGTCTCAATAAGCTGCGTGGTCGTGCTGACGCCGACATCTGCCTGCAACAACAGGGCCTCAACCTCGTCCCAGCTATCTTCGTCAATCTCGGTCGCGCCGATGGCCTGGGCGATGCGCCCGAAGAACGACTGGCGCGTGCGCTTCAGCCCGTCACGTAGAGAAGCCACGATTCTTCACCCTTCGTGCTTGTATCGTCCGTAGTGGTTGGCGGCATAACTGCCGCGCCGCTGCCTGTGCCGGCAGTCGTTCCATTATAGTCAATCCGAGGGCGAAAGACTATGGTCAAGCGCGGGCGGGTTGCGTGCAAAGGTTGTCAGCCACTCGTTTGACGAGGAAGCATGGACCTCACCCCCAGCCTCGCTACGCTCGGCTTGCCCCCTCTCCATGCTGGAGAGGGGGCGGCGAGGCCTGCGTCAGCAGGCCGAGCGGGGGGTGAGGTCAACCAGGACGCAGCGTAGCAACGCCTCTACCCTAATGCGCTTTGATGATCATGATCGGTAGTCGCTTGTAGGGGCGGGTTTGCAAACCCGCCCCTACAAGACATTTGCGCGTATTACCTGACTTGAATGTCAAATCTCATCAGGTTTGCGCGCATCGGCTAATGCCTGTCCAACCCCTGTCAGGTACGTTATACTTGGAGGTGGGGGCAGCACTCATGTCACCCGCTGTAGGGTTATACCAACGGGAGACGCCGTAGGGTTATACCAACCCGACACGGCAGACGTGCGGCTTTACCTCACCCCTCAATCCCCTCTCCACACGCGGAGAGGGGACTTAACCACACCATGACTCCCCCTCTCCACCACGTGGGGAGGGGGCCGGGGGGTGAGGCTTTCAAACGGCTTCTGGCGCGGACATGCGTGCCCGCCTGGTCACGTTCCGAGACAAGGTGGGTGGGCAGTTCCAGGTGTCGTCACCGCCAGGGAGCAAAACCTTATGGCCGGATTTCGTCGCATAACCCTACGTCGTGTGACACTCACGAGGCGACATCACCGACACAGAAACGTGCCGAACTCATGGACAAAGCCAGGATTCGCAATTTCTCGATCATCGCCCATATTGATCACGGCAAGAGCACGCTGGCCGACCGGATGCTCCAGCTAACCGGCACCATCTCCGAGCGCGACATGCACGAGCAGGTGCTCGACGATATGGAGCTAGAACGCGAGCGCGGCGTGACGATCAAAGCGTCGGCGGTGCGCATGAGCTACACCGCCAGCGATGGCGAGACCTATGAGATGAACCTGATTGACACGCCCGGCCACGTGGACTTCTCCTACGAGGTCAGCCGGGCGTTGCAGGCGTGCGAGGGCGCGGTGCTCGTCGTGGATAGCACGCAGGGCATCGAGGCGCAAACGCTGGCCAACCTGTACATGGCCCTCGAACAAGACCTGGAGATTGTGGCGGTCGCCAATAAGACCGATCTGCCCGCTGCGCGGCCCGACGAGATCGCGCAGGAGATCGAAGACCTGATCGGCATTGACGCCGCCGACGTGTTGCAGGTCAGCGCCAAGACCGGGCGCAATGTGGATCAGGTGCTGGAAGCCATCGTCCGCCATATCCCGCCCCCAAAGGGCGACGTTGAAGCCCCGGCACGCGCGCTGATCTTCGACAGCCACTACGACTCGTACAAGGGCGTGATTGCTTACGTGCGCGTCTTCGATGGCATGATCCGCAAGACAGATGGCTTGCGCATGATGGCGACGGGTGTGACCACTGAGCCGGTGGAGATCGGCGTGTTCAGCCCCGGCATGAAGCCGGTGGACAGCCTGACGGCGGGCGAGGTGGGCTACATCGCCACCGGCCTGAAGACGGTGCGCGAGTGCCACGTCGGTGACACAGTGACGCTGGCGCAAGGCGGGGCTGAGACGCCGTTGCCGGGCTACAAGCAGGCCAAGCCGATGGTCTTCGCCGGGTTCTATCCCTCGGATAACGACGACTACGACGATCTGCGCGACGCACTGGAGAAGCTCCAACTGAATGATGCGTCGCTGGTCTACGAGCCGGAGACATCGCTGGCGCTCAATTTCGGCTTCCGGGTGGGGTTCCTGGGGCTGTTCCACATGGACATCATCCAGGAGCGGCTGGAGCGCGAATATGATCTGGACCTGGTGGCCACGTCGCCCAGCGTGGAGTATCAGGTCGTGCTGCGCAGCGGGGAGATACTCACCATTCACA
>JAGPFT010000169.1 GCA_018056405.1 Anaerolineae bacterium | reverse complement strand
GGGGGCCAGCAGTTCCCACTCTTTATCGCTCAGGTCTGTGCTGTATGGTTGACGTTCCATTCCGCTATGGACCTTCTATCTATACCAACAACCCCTTTCATTATAGCCTACTTTCAAAATACACTCTAAAGAGCATCAGGTTGCCTCTCTTTTCACCTAGCACCAGTCCCTGCCAGGGGAGTGGCTCATGTCACGCTTTGCCGATCTAGCCCACCGCCTGCGCCAGCGCGCCCACCGCTTGCAAGAGACCTGGCGCAGCCCCTCGTTCGTCATTGACGCCAATATCGTCTGGAATCACATCCTCGTGGCGGGCAGCGTCATACTGGCGCTGTACGTGCGCAACATGGATGACTTCTATAACCTCGGCGGCGCGGTGCAGCAGTTTGTCAGCCTGTGCGCGCTGGTGCCGGCGCTGCTGGCGGTCTTCAGCTCCGTCCTGCTCAGCCGGCGTCGGGCGATTGGCCGCACGCTGGCCCTGGCGGTGAACTATCTCGGCATGGTGCTGTCTGCTTTCTATCTGTTGCACTTGTGGGGCGTCTTTGTGGGCGTGGACGACATCGCCGGCGCGCTCTACAAACACTGGCAGTGGCTGCTGGGCTTTCCGGTCGCCTACGCCCTCCTCTGGCTGGCCGGGCGGGTGCCCGAAAAGTCGCGCCTCCGCGTCTGGCTGGAACAAGGCGCGCTGGGCATCGCCATGCTGACGCTGATCGTGCTGCTGTGGGTGGGCGATGCGGTCAGCGGCTTCGCTCATATTCTGGGCACCTACGAGAGCGTCAGCACTTGGCTGACGACCCTGTTGATCGTCGTCTTTGGCGTGCTGGCCTACCGTATGCTGCACCTGGGCCAGTACTTTGGCGAAACGCCCGACCAGCGCGTCGCCTGGCAGGGCTGGCTCATGCTCTCGCCGAACGCCATCGGCTTCATGCTCTTTTTCGCCGGGCCGCTGCTGCTCTCGTTCTACCTCAGCTTCACCGATAGCACCGGCGTCAACCCGCCCAACTTTGTGGGAGTGGACAATTACCGCCAGTTACTAGCGCTCGATTTTGCCGTGCAGGATGATCTCAGTGCCGCGCCGCAGGCCGTGCTGGATCGCGGCTACTTCGTCCTGGAGACGTTCAAGTTCGGCTCGCACCGCCTGGTCATCGGCGCGCGCGACACGCAGTTCTGGCAGAGTCTGCGCAACACCATCGTCTTCTGCCTGCTGTTGGTGCCGCTGAGCATCATTCCCGCGCTGGCGTTGGCTCTCATTCTCAATTCCAAGATACCGGGCATGAACTTCTTCCGAGCGCTGTATTTCTTGCCCAGTGTGGCCGCGGTGGTGGGGACGGCGCTCATCTGGCGCTGGCTCTACAACGCCAATATTGGTTACATCAACTACGCGATCAAGCAGGTCGTTGAGTTCCTCAACAGCGTGTTTGGGCTGGGCCTGACGGACCCCAAGTACAACTGGCTGACCGATAACAGCACCATGCTCATCTCCATCGTCTTCCTGGCCGCCTGGCAGTTGATCGGCTTCAATACGGTGCTGTTCCTGGCCGGCTTGCAGGGCGTGCCGACCATTCTCTACGAAGCGGCCTATGTGGACGGGGCGGGGCGCTGGCAGCAGTTCCGCCATGTGACCCTGCCGCTGCTTGCCCCGACGACCTTCTTCGTGATGGTGACGACGATCATCACCGGGCTGCAGGTCTTCAACGAACCCTATGCCCTCATCCCGCAGCGTCCTATCCCGCTGCCGGCAACGACTTCCGTGTATTACCTGTACCGCACCGGGTTCTTCAACTTCGAGTTCGGCTATGCCTCGGCGGTGGCCTGGCTGTTGTTCGCGCTGATCTTCGTCATCACGCTGGTGCAGTTCCGCTTCTCGCGGGCAGGTGCCTACGATTAGTCACGACTGAGAGGTGGCATAATGAGCGAGCGCAAGCGCATCTTCAAGCTGTGGGCCACTCGCGCGGTCGTGTATCTCGTGCTGGGCATGGCTGCGTTCCTGATGCTCTTTCCCTTCACCTACATGGTCTTCACGTCGTTCAAGGCGTCGGGCGATGTCTTCCGCTATCCGCCGCGCCTGCTGCCCTACAGCTCGGTCACGGCGAGCTACGCCGGGAAAGAAGCCCCGCTCTACCGTTTCGAGATTGACGGGCGCGTGCGCGAGCTGGTGCTCACCGACGCCAAAGAGACGTTCGGTTACTTCACCACCGCCGATCTACTCAACGTGGACAACCCGCGCGCCAGCACCATCCTGGTCGAGACAAAGCTCGACGAGGCAACAGCAACCGGCGAGCAAGTCATGGTGAGCGGCAGTGGAGACAGCTCGGCCAGCTTCGACGTTTACCAGGTGCCCGGCCAGGAAGAGCCTCTACTGCTGGCGTATCGCGCCAAGCTCGATACTTTTGTGGACCCGGACGACCCGCAAACCGTCGTCTATGCCACTGCGCGCACGGCCAAAGCCGTCGAGAAGGTCAAGTTCCAACTCGACAACTACAACACAGTGTTCGGCCTGAACCTGGATCGGGCGTTCATCAACACCGTCCTGGTCACGGTGGGAGTGACGCTGGGACAGGTGGTCACCTCGGTCTTTGGGGGCTACGCCTTCGCGCGCATCCCCTTCAAGGGGCGCGACACGCTGTTCCTGCTCTACCTGGGATCGATCATGATTCCCTTCATGGTGTTGGTTGTGCCCATGTACAAGCTGATGGTGGCCATCGGCTGGGAGAACAGGCTGGTCTCGCTGATCGTGCCCTGGATTTTCACCGCCTACGGCACATTCCTCATGCGCCAGTTCTTCATCACCATCCCGGTCGAGATCGAGGAAGCCGCTCTGCTGGATGGGTGCAGCCGGCTGCGCATCCTGTGGGAGATCTTCGTGCCGCTGAGTATGCCGGCCATTGCCACCCAGGTGATCTTCACCTTCCTCTACGCCTGGAACAGCTTCCTGTGGCCGCTGCTGATCATCGGCGAGGGCAATGAGTCGAATCACGTGCTCACCCTGTCGCTGATCCGGCTGAGCAATATCGCGGCGGACAAGCCCAACCTGGTGATGACCGGCGCGGCCATCGCCATCCTGCCGCCGATGATTGTGTTCATCCTGGCCCAGAAATACTTCATCGAGGGGGTCGCCTCTTCCGGGGTGAAGGGGTAGGGCCTTGGGCGATACGAGGCTCGCCGGGGGTGGAGTGCCTGGGGACGAGTGCGTGCAAGACCTGTCAGGCAACAGGGTCGCGTTCCTTAGTCTCACCCCTGCTCGGCGCTGGCGCGCCTCGCCGCCCCCTCTCCACGTCGGGGAGAGGGGGCAAGCCGAGCACAGCGAGGCTGGGGGTGAGGCTACTGTCAGCGTCACCCGTATCACTGACAACCTTTGCCCACACCCCTGGGAACGCAGATGTGGCGCAGAAGGCGCGATCACGATAGGGTTATCGGGGCGGGGCTGCGCGAGCGGGCAGCCCCGTCGGGTATGTCTCCACTGCGCAGGCGCGTGGGGCCTTGATACCGACTCCAGAGGAGCGATTGGTGCGCGCACTGATTCCATTCAACGATGGCTGGCTCTACTATCCCGACCGCGTGGGCGGCGATGTGCCCGACAGCGCCTTCGGGCGTGTGACGCTGCCGCACACCAACAAGGTCTTGCCTCACCATAACTTCGACAACGCGGAGTACGAGTTCACCTCCACCTACCGCAAGCATTTCACGCTGCCGGAGCCATTGAATGGACGGCGGGCCTATCTCGATTTTGACGGGGCGATGATCGCGGCTACGGTCACTATCAACGGACGCGCTTTCCCAGAGCACGCCGGCGGCTACGTACCCTTCTCCTTCGACATCACCGAGCATGTGCGCCCCCATGCCGATAACCTGCTGGTCGTGCACCTGGATTCCAGCGAGCGCCCCGACATCCCGCCCTATGGCAACGTGGTGGACTACCTGACCTTCGGCGGCATCTACCGCGACGTGTGGCTGCGCCTGGTTGAGCCGTGCCACATCGCGCAGGTCTTCGTCCGGCCCTCCGAGGTGCTCAGCGCTGCGCCGCGCATCGAGATGGACGTGTGGCTGCGCAACCAGGGCGCGCGTCCCGTCCGACGCGAGCTGTCCTGCACCGTGACGGACGCGGCTGCGGGTGACTCGCTGGCCGAGGTGCGGCAGGCGGTGGCCGTCCCCGCGCAGGAGACGGTGAAAGTGACGCTGACCCTGCCGCAGGCCCGTTACCAACTCTGGACGCTCGACGCCCCCCACCTTTACCAGTGCGTGGCGCGCCTGTTCGAGGCTGGCGGGGGAGATGCCCCGCTGGACGCCCTGACGGTGCGCTTTGGGCTGCGTCAGGCGGAGTTCCGCGCCGATGGGGGCTTTTATCTCAACGGCGAGCGCCTCAAGCTGGTGGGCCTCAACCGCCATCAGACGTACCCTTACATCGGCGCGGCAGCGCCGCCACGCCTGCAGCGCCAGGACGCGGACATCATTAAGCACGAGCTGGGCTGCAACATCGTGCGCACGTCGCACTATCCGCAATCGCCCTACTTCCTGGAGCGCTGTGACGAGATCGGGCTGCTGGTCTTCGAGGAGATTCCGGGCTGGCAGCACATCGGCGACGAGGACTGGCAGGCCCTCAGCCTGCGCGACGTGCAGGCCATGATCGAGCGCGACCGCAACCATCCGGCGATCATCATCTGGGGCGTGCGTATCAACGAATCGCCTGACGACGATCCCTTCTTCGCCCGCACCAACGCCCTGGCCCGCGCCCTTGATCCCACCCGGCCCACCGGCGGCGTGCGCAACTTCCTGGAGAGCCAGTTCCTGGAAGATGTATTCACCTACAACGATTTCTCCAATACGGTGGTCGAGCCACGACACAAGCCACATCTGGTGACAGAATTCAACGGGCATATGTTCCCGACCAAGCTGTGGGATCACACCGAGCGCCAGGTCGAGCACGCGCTGCGCCACGCGCGCATCCACGACCGGCAGCTTGGCATGGAGCACGTAGCGGGCGCTATCGGCTGGTGCGCGTTCGACTACAACACTCACTATCAGTTCGGCTCCGGCGACCGCATCTGCTATCACGGCGTGATGGACATCTTCCGCCTGCCCAAGTTCGCCGCCTACACCTACGCCAGCCAGATGGACCCGGCTCGCCGCGTGGTGTTGTTCGCGGCCTCGTTCTGGGCAGTGGGCGATTATGACGCGAGCCGGATCGAGCGGCTGATCGTCTTCAGCAATTGCGACAGCATCGAAGTCTTCGTAGGCCAGGCACCCATCGGGCGGTTCGCGCCGGATCGCGCGGCGTTCCCGCACCTGGCCCACCCGCCCTACCAGGTGCCGCTTGCTGTCAACAACCTGACCTGGGGCCAGCAGTTCCCCGATCTGCGCGTCATCGGCTATGTGGGCGACCGCGCCGTAGCCGAGCATTGCCTTGACGCGCGCGGCCTGCCGGACAGGCTAGTTCTGCAAGCGGATTTCGCCGAGTTGCGCGCGGATGGCGCGGACATGACGCGGGTGGCCTTCAAGATCGTGGACCGCTACGGCAACCGGCTCCCCTACACCAACCAACCGGTCTTCCTGACGCTAGACGGCCCGGCGGATCTCATTGGCGAGAACCCCTTCGCCGTGATGGGCGGCCAGGGCGCGGTGTACGTCCGCGCGTGCCACGAGCCAGGGCGGGTCACGGTGCAGGCCGTCACGCCGCGCCTGGCCCCGCAGACAGTGACGATCACCCTTGCCTGATGAGCCGCCTATCTGGGCGGAGCCATGAAGCGTGCGGCTGAGCGATGGGTGGGCGCGCACGGTGAGCCGTGCTCGTATCAGAATAGTCTTTCTGGATGATTTGCCCATAGCGCCGAGAAACTAAAGGGCGCTATGCTAAACGTCCAGCGCGATGACGGTCAAAAGGCGTGAGCAAAACCTGTCGGGGAGGGGCGCTGCTCGGCTATGCTCCTGTTTACCTTACCCCCGTTCGGCGCAGCGAGGCTAGTACATCAGGGTGGAAATAGGTGCGCGGTTCGGCCTGATTGACCCCTATCCCCCCAGCCCCCTTTCCCCGCCAGCGGAGAAAGGGGGAGCAAGCCCAAGTCCCTCCCTGCTGGCGGGGAGAGATTTAGGGTGGGGTCAACCATCGAACAGCCCTTGGTGGACTTCCGCCAACGTGCACTAGAGGTGAGGTCCATGCCCCTGCGCCAGGTGATGCGCTGACATTCTTGGCACGTCCCCCGGTCAAAGCGGGTGCTGCGGGATTCTTCAACGGTCGGGTATAATCGCTCCCACTTCATCGAACACGCGGGGGCCGAGCTATCCAGGCTACCTGGCCGCTGGATCCAAACAATTCCTGACCGACCTTATTTACGACTATACCGCTTTACGCTCGCCCAATCTCTGGCGCTCACCTCGAGCTGCCAGGCAGTTCAACGCAGCAGGTGGCAGCCAGGAGCGCCACTGCGGGAGGCATGAGCACATGGAAATCATCCCAGGCGTAATCGTCGGCGTCTTGCTGGCAGGCGTTTTGCTGGTTGTGCTGTTTGAGTATCGCATCCGCCAGCCAGATGTCCTCGTCCTGTATGAGTCGAAGGGCCAGATTGGTATTCGCAAGGGCTTGCTC
>JAGPFT010000003.1 GCA_018056405.1 Anaerolineae bacterium | reverse complement strand
GCGCCATGCCTTGCCGGTCCTCCGGGCTGGCCGTATCCCACAGGTCGGCCACCTTATTGACCACATCCATGCACATTGCCAGTTCGACCGCGATCTGCTCCATCTCGCTGGTGCGCATCTGCCAGTGAGCGATCTCCCGCTCGTTGCGCGTTACGATGTCGTGATACTCGTCAATGTCAATGCGCCCCTCTTTGTAGAGCGTCACCGCCGCGTCAATGCGCCGGTTGCAGAGCGCAATCGCTTCCTGCTTCTCCCGCTCAGGGTCCACATCCCCCTGGTCAGGCTTGTGCTGCAAGTCCGCCTGGATTGCCAGTTCGGTCATGTACTCCAGCGCCTCAGGCGTGATTTCCAGCAGCCGCAACAGCCGCCCGACATCGGCCTCGTAGTCGTCGCAGGGCACCGAACGGTTGGTCACGCCGCAGGATACCCCCGCTTTGTGGCGATATCGCCGCGTGCCGTTCATGTTAATCCCGCCCAACGTGCTCTTCAGGCGCGGATCGTCCTGCTCTTCAGCCAGCTTCAGGCAGTGGGCGCAGAACGTGATGTTGTTGAGCGGATACGGAAAGGTCTCACGGTTGACACCATGATCAACCGGCTTGCGCGACCGGCTGTTGCGTATCGGCCCCACCTTGCGCAGCAGGTCCAAGGGGAACACCGCCCGGTCTTCGCGCAGCGGCACATCTTCTACATTGAGGTCTTCATAGGCCCGGCGGTCTTTGGCCTTCTCGTCCAGGACCGCCCCGCCGTATTCCGGCCAGGCTCCCAACACGCGCCGCACATCCTCCCGGTCTATCGGACGCGGCTCCCCTTGCCGGTCACAGAAGGGCCATCCTTCCTCATTCAGCCGGTAGGCAATCTTCTCATAGCCCATGTCGTGCTCAGCATACAGGTCGAGCACATAGCGGGCGCACTCGTAGTATCCCCGCCACACCGCGCCCTCTTCGGGGCACTCGTCTGCCGAACCCGCCGCGAACCTGCCGTTGGGCAGCAGCCACGCTCCCTCAGAGCTGGGCTGGAGAAAGCCATCCTTGCCGCGCACCGTCCCGAACGGCGGCTTGCCCACACTGATGCCCCTGGCCTTGCGATACTGGATGCTGTCCTTCGCCCGCTGCGAGATGTCCTCGGCGTAGTACTCGTCGAAGATGGCCGCGAACTGGATGAAGATCTTGCCCATCGGGGTTGAGGTATCTACCTGCCGGTTCGGAGCGGCCAGCACCAGCACCACCCCATGCCGCTCCAGCTTTTCGATGAGGTCGCCCACCCGCCAGCCCTTGCGGTGCAGGCGGGCCAGGTCGTTGGCGACCAGGGCGACCACATCGGCATCGCCCAGGCGCTTCTCCAGGGCCAGTCAGCCGGGGCGGTTATTGACCGTGCGCGCGGACTTGTGCCCTTCGGCATCGACATACCATTCCGGCGTCCAGCCGTGCTCCCGGCAGACGCGCTCGATGTTGGCCTGCTGGCGCTCCGGGCTGTTCATGTCGCTGGCGTCGCGGGAGGACCCCTCAACAGCGACGGGGCGGTGACTGTAGCCATCATGGACCAGGTCCGGTCCAGACCCGGCCTGAACCAAGGCAACTTGCTGGACGCGGTCGCAGCCAAGGGCCACCACAAGAGCCGCGTGAGCAGCCAGCTCAAGGTCTTGGTGGCACAGGGTCTCATACGCTTGGAGGACGGACCTCACAACTCTGATCGCCACTTCCTCAACGACGATCGCTGAGTTTCCAGTTTCTGGCTGAG
The DNA here is from genome assembly GCA_018056405.1 of Anaerolineae bacterium. Lineage (GTDB taxonomy): Bacteria > Chloroflexota > Anaerolineae > Aggregatilineales > Aggregatilineaceae > UBA2029. Next base: position 26,583 of record JAGPFT010000003.1, on the reverse strand, counting down.
CTTCTAGAAACCTGAGACTGCCCACCCGCAGTTTTTAGTTTTTTCCCCCCTAGGGGGGAAAACTGGAAACAGGGCGTGAACGCAGAACTGCGCCGGCACAGTGCCGGCGCTTTTCTTTTCGACAAGAGCCTGCTCACCAAACGACCGCACTATGGTTGCACTCCCTTCAAGACGTTGATGCTGGTTCGACTCGCACAAGACCATCAAGTGGGGGAACGGGCGCGGGGCGAGCCACCTCTCTGTCGAGTTTGCCGTCACGCCGGCGATCAGGCCCTCCAAGGGGTGATGCACACCCGCTTCCCTCCAGACAGGAGCCAGACTGGTTGCCTCGGCGCCATCCACACGGGCACGAGACGGGCAGCGCGTCGCCCTCGGCACTGTGCCGGATGCCGTACTTGCACCCGAAGACGTAACCGGCGTGGCGATACCCCGCGCAGCCCGCCTCTCCCGCGGCACTGTGCCGTGAGGAGCGACCTTCATAGTCGCCCCATCCTTGAGGCTCCTCCAAGACGCCGACACCTGGCTGAGCGCCGCGCTTCTGTCACCCGCTGGACAAGATGCCTGCCTGCCGTCATCCCACCAGGAGGCCAGCCTACCAGCTACGCTCACCCTCAGCCTGTTGGACAGGTGGGCACTGGGCGGCCAGAGCCTCCCGCCGCACGCACTTGCAGGCAGGCGGACAGCAATGCTCTCAACCGAGATATCAGCTGGAGCCGTGACTTGAGGACATGCGCCAGCGCGTTGAAGGAGCGGATGCACAGCCGGCTGGCGCCTGTCGCGCAGGGGAAGAGAAGGCCCCCAGCAGGCAGTGACGGTTGACGAATGTTGTCAAGAACGGCAGGGAAAGCGTCAACGACACGGGATTTGCGGCGGACAGGGGCTATGTACCGCCTTCCCCCTATACCGGACCCAAAGGGCCCCCCAGCGGGGCCAGCTACCTGTGTCCCGAACGTCCATCCCCTTGAAGGAATGGATGCGACCTGCCCGACGCGCGAGTAGTCCGCTAGGGCGACTGGTGGACAGAGCGCTCATCCCAGCCGATTGGGCGACTTGCCATCAGCCGGCAAGCTGGCACCCGCCCACTCTCGACTCTGCCCAGCCCATTAGCCAGGCGTACTGCACAAGCCCACCCAACAAGGTGAAGCGCCGCCTCTGCCCAGAGACGGCGCTTCTGGAGACTGTCAGATATGCGCGGGTGAGGGAGTGCGCATATCACCACCACACGAACAAGTGTACCACTTCTTCACCAAGCTGGCCAGTCTTCATCTCCCCGGTGGACCGGACTCACGACCTGCTGACCGCGCGGCACTGTGCCGCCACTCAGGCCTCACCTGGCTCGCCGTCGGTCTGGATGACCTCGCTCGCCAGGTAGTCCAGCAGCGCCCGGCTGACCCTCCCGGCCTGGTGATGCTCTTGGGGAGCGGCACCGATGGCCAGCCCGTCTCCCCCACGTCGCACGGCGTCCCGATGCGCGCGCAGCTCATCGACAATGGCGCGCAGTTCAGCATAGTGGCTGCGCTCCTCGCCCGGCGGCGGAATGTCTTTGCCGGCCAGGCTCAGCAGGCCGGCCATCAGGATGTAGCGCGTCATGTAGCCCTCTCTGCGCAGGCCGTCGAGGATTGCCAGGGCGCGCTTCTCGTCTGGATGGCCAGGGTGCAGGCGGAAGGCAATCGTGCGCGAGCGGGCCATCTCACAGCAGCCCCGCATCACGCAGCGCCAGGTACATCTTGCGCCCGCCGCGCACGTTCGCCAGATGGATTTCATCAGGGTGCTCCGCCAGCACGATACGCCCATGACGGAGCATACCGCGCAGGTCGCGCTCCAACAAGCCGCTGCCGCCACCCGTCAGCACAATGTTGTCGTAGCTGGCTGGGCCACCCTGCGACTGCACGATCTGGTGAATCTCATTGAGCAGCAGGTTCTTGGCCTGGTCAACCTCGTACTCGCACGGATACTCGTAGCCAGCGGCCTGATAGCGGCCTGTAATGAGCGCGTCCTGTAGACGCTTCAGGTCGAACTGCCGCGTGCGCCGGAACTCGTCGTGGTAGCGATTGCGCAGGTCAATGGAGAACTGCTCCAGGACGCTGAGGATGCCCTTGGGGAAGCTGCGCGCTCGCTGGTAGTCCACCTGGGGGCCGTGACAGGGCGCAACGCTGGTGGTGCCGCCGCCGATGTCAATCACCAGCGTGTCACCCTGGCTGTATTCCTCAACCTCGTAGCCCTCATCGTCGATGAGCAGGTTCATCAGGCCACCAACCGGCTCGTCGTAGGTGCGCACATCCGCCACGAGGAAATCGAACTTGTCGCCGTTGGCCTCGACCAGCCAGCGGCCCTTCAGCGCCTGGATGAGCTCTCGGTAGTACTGTCTGTCGCTTGGCGGGTGTGACGCGAAGACGGTGACATCTCCCACGTCAGTGTCGAAAAGGCGTGCCATCGTGCCCGCAAGTAGGACCCCGTAGTACCCTCTCTCGTAGCGGTCTGCGCCGGTGCGAGTGATGTTGACGCCGTGCTTCTGGGCGAGTTCTCCGAAGACATAGGGCTTCCCGTTCACCTTGATGTAGTTGGCGTTGCTGAAAGCATTGCGCCCAGCGATGAGCTCCCAATCGGCATCAGACATGGGCTGCAGGGCGTGCGGGATGACTTCAGTGGTGATGCCGTTGACCAGGGCCTTGATGAAGCTGTGCCCGCCGTCCCATGTCAGCTGGACTTCGGGTAGGTTCTTGCGGCGTTTGGGGGGCAGCCTGTTTGCGGGCGTTAACGGGCTGTTGACGGGCGTATACGCTCCTGGCTCTGGGTTGGGAGGGCGGGGATGGGTAGGTCACGGCACCCTGTGCGCCTGCTGCCGGAACCGGGCGACCCCGAGTCCCGCTCAGAGCGCCTCTGAGCGCGCTGGAGGCCCCTGTCTCGTGGAGTCGGGTCGTGGACGGTGAAAAACCACCCTCGCCGCCCGACTCCGCGCCCACGGGCCTCCTGGCGCGCCAGAGAGCCTCTGAGGGGCCGTCGCCAACGCTCACTCAGCTCTCAGCCCCCGCCGGCGGAGCCTCTGAGCCACCCGGAGGGCCACAGAGCGTGGAGTCTGCTTCTCAGGGTAGTTGAGGTGCGCGAACTCCCCGAACAGCGTCCTGGCGGCCTCATCGTAGGCCAGGGCGGCGTCCTCCGCGGTCTTGAAGAAGCCCAGGTGGACTCTGATGCCCTGCAGCTGGATGCGGGCGTAGTACTGGCCGCGCTCCTTGTGCCAGCCGACGCCTTTCAGCCCGGTGTGCGAATTGCCCTTCACCCGCCGGTTCTGGTGATTCTGGTGGGACGTAGCCAGGCGCAGGTTCTGACGGCGGTTGTCCAGCGGGTCGCCGTTGATGTGGTCCACCAGCTCACTGGGGGCGGGCTGGAGGATGACACGATGCATGTACTGCAGCTTGAACTTGCCGTCGCCATTGGGCACGAGGCCGACGGCGTAGCCGTCTTGCGACATGAACCAGGTGTACTGAGAGAGATGTGGATGGTCAGCGTCATCGACAAGCGATATGGCGCCACCTTTGAGGGTAATGGACTGGGACATGGGAAGGACTTCTGTGGGGAAGAACTGAGGAGAGGCGGACGAGAACCGACCTGCGGGGGAAACGCAAGAGACCCCGGGGTCGGGGCTCAGGTCAACTCAGTTCTTGTTCGTTCGGGGGACCTCAGGAGAGGCCGTTCAGTCGCTTACTATTATACCACGCTATCGCGTTTTGAGGGAACGGGAGGGAGAGACTGGGTGGGCGCGGCAGAGCAGTAATCACTCTTGCTCGGATGTGCCCGTCGCGAGCGCCAATTGGCAGGCCTGCAGTCGCCGCTCGCGCTCGCGCCAATCCGGTACATACATGCCCATCGAGACGCGCCAGCCCTTGCGATGGTTGGGGAACTTCAGGTGAAGCAACTCGTGCACAACTACGTACTCAATTAGATCGTCCGGCAACCGCAGCAGATCGTCGGCCAGCGTGAGCGTACCCGCCGTCGAGACAGAACCCCACTTGGTGCGCATGGCGCGAATCTGGGTGCGCGTCACGTCGACACCCAGGCGACCAGCCCAGCTTGTGACCATCTCCCGGACGTCCGCCGGCCCTAGCGCTATAGGGCGGTACTCCGGTTCGGGAAGCCCGGCCAACGCATCCGCGATGAACTGCCGCACCTCTGGGCCGTCCGCCTGCATCTCAAGCGGTATCAGCGCCTCAGGCCCCGCTGGCGTGAGCTTGAAGGCCCAGCTCCTGCGCCTCTGCCTGCGGATTCTCACGTCAGTCACGCGGTAATCCTCTGCATCTTGAGCAAGTTGTCAACGATGGTGTTCGCGCGTTGCGGGTCGAAAGGCTGGATGAGGGGCAGCAGGCGCTTGTAGACCTCCGTGCGCACCTTCGCCTTGAGCTGGGCGTTATGCGGCCATTCGGCATGCTCGCGCAGATAGATGGACAGCTCTTCGGCCAGAGACTCCAGACCCTTCTCATCGGCTGCCGCCAGGCGGCTGGCTTTCAGCACCATCTGCAGCGAGAAGGCCAGGTTGTCGAGCGGGCTGCTGGCGCGCTCCTCCTCGGTCTGGACCACCTTCTCCGCCTTCTCCTGCAGCGCGGCCAGCGCCGTTTCGATGCTGATTTGGCGATGGCGCAACTGCTCGATGACTTCTTCGACCTCTTCGGCGATGGCCAGCAAGAACGGTTGGGCTTCTCCAGCCTGCTGGATATGTGTGATGAGGCTGCGCTGCAGATTGATGACCTTGACCTGGTTCGGCACATCGTCGGCGCGGATGACATCCGCGATGTTGCGGTTGATGGGATAGAGCGGTAGCGGCTCCGCGACTGGTCCCGCCGATACGTGCTCACGAATGAGATGGTCTGTCTTCTCCAGGAGCTGGTGCTCCAGGCGCTGCTGCTTGGCCTTTGGGTCGAAGGTGTTGTAGGCCGTCAGGTAGATGTCGGCAATCAGGGCGTAGTCGTCGATGTAGGGGCGCAGGAATGCGTCCGGTGAGAGGATCTCGTAGGCGGCCTGCAGTTCCTTGAACAGCCTGAAGAATGCCTCACGGACTGTCGGCTCGAAGAAATGCGCGACGATGCGCTCCACCCGCCCGGCGGGGTCATGGGGAGCGACCGGCTCGACGGCGGCCTGGGCCTGCTCCAATAGGTCGATGAAGCGCCGCCTGAGCTCCGCCAGGTCAATCAGGCCCATGGTGATGCTGGCCGTGTCGAACGAGAGCGCGCGCTGCAAATCCTCGAAGATGCCGATGTAGTCTACGACCAGCCCCGCGTCCTTGTCAGTATATGGGCGGTTGATGCGCGCAATAGCCTGCAGCAGCGTATGGTCCCTGAGGGGTTTGTCCAGATACATGCAATAGGCCACCGGCGCGTCGTAGCCAGTCAGCAGCTTCTCAGTGACGATAAGCAGCTTGGGGGCGCTCTGCGGGTCGCGGAAGGCCTTGCGCACGCGCTTCTCTTCATCCTCATCCAGGTAATGCTTCCGCATGAACTCCGGGTCCTTCTTGGGATTATCGGAGTAGACCACCGCGCTCCATTCTGGCGGCAGGTGCCTGTCCAGCGCCTCCTTGTAGAGCGCGCACGCTTCGCGGTCTGGCGTGACGACTATCGCCTTGAAGCCGCGCGGCAGCACGCTCTCCTGGAAGTGCCGGGCGATGTGCGCCGCAATCCCCTGCACGCGTGCCGGCGCCTTGAGCACGGCCAGCAGCTTGTCAGCCTTCTGCAGAATGCGGCTCAGAGCCTCCTGGGTGGCCGCGCCTTCTTCGTCCACTTCGGCCATGAACTGGTCCAGCATGTCGCTGAACTTCACTTCGAGTCGCAGCTTGTCCAGCCAGATGTCCGACGGGGCCAGCGTATAGTACAACGGGACGGTCGTGCCATCTTCGATGCTCTCGTTGATGCTGTACTTGTCGTGGTACCCTGCGGGGTCGGGCTTGCCGTACAGCTCGAAGGTGCCCTTGCCGATTCTGCCCCGGTCTATGGGCGTGCCGGTGAAGCCGAACTGGAAAGCGCGCGGCAGGGCGGCGCGCATGTAGATGCCCAGATCGCCCTCTTGCGAACGGTGCGCCTCGTCCACCAACGCCACGACGTTGCGGCGCGTGCACACGTTGGCCGGCATCCCGTCAAACTTGTGGATGGTGGTGACGATCAGGCCGCGGTAATCGTCGCGCAGCAGCCGGCGCAGATGCGCCTTGCTCCCGGCGCACACGGCCGCCGGGAAGCCGAACGCCTCCAGGTTCTGGAGCATCTGCCCCTCCAGCTCCACCCGGTCCACAACGACCAGCAGCGTCGGATTCTCCATCTGCGGCTGGCGGCGCAGCAGGTGCGCCGCGACGATCATCGTCAGCGTCTTGCCGCTGCCCTGCGTGTGCCATTCCAGGCCGGTATCCGGCGCGGAGGGGGCACTCAGGCCGGCCAGCACGCGGGCGACAATCTTCTCCACCGCGCGCATCTGGTGTGGGCGCAGCAGGTACTTCTGGATGCTGTCATCTATGCGGTAGAAGATGGCGTAATCGCGCAGCAGGCGCAGCACCATCGCCCGGTCGAAGAACGACTTGGCCAGCCGTTCCAGCCCATAGGCCTGGCCGTCCACCTTCCAGGTGTAGAAGGCGTTGAGGTTGGGATTCCATGTCGCGCCGTATTCGAGCTGGCGCGCGCAGACGGCAAAGGGGATGGGGTACTTGACGAACTCCGGCACGGTGCCGGCGTAGTGCTGGATGTCGTCGAAGCCCTCGCTGCCGGGGTCTTCGAGCTTGGGCGACTTGTTCTCCACGAGCACGACCGGCAGCCCGTTGACGAACAGCACCATGTCGAAGCGCTTGCGCTCGCGGTCCTGGAACCGCATTTCTTCGGTGAAGTGGAAGACGTTGCGCGCGGGGTCTTCGTACTCCACCAGCGTGACGTTGAACTCGCGCTGCTGAGCCGTGTCGTACGCCGTCCAGCCGCCGCGCAGCGCCCGCAGAAACTGCTCGTTGCCCTCCAGGCTGGCCGGCAGCAGGCGCAGCCGGCGCGCGACCTCGTCAATCCGCTCGTCGCCCGCCGCCCACCCGTTGAGCGCGGCGAGCTGCGCGCGCAGCACGTCGGCCAGGAAGGGCTGCGTCTCGTCGTCTCCGCGCCAGCGCGGCAGATCGTAACGCCCGACGAACGTCCAGCCGATGCCCGTCAGGTAGTTGATGAGCTGGTCCTGGACGTCGCGCTTCTCGGTGATGCGGGTCATGGCCTACGCGACGCGGCGCGCGTGCATCACTTCCATCGGAGAGACGGGGCGAACCTGCTCCGCCTCAACGGTGATTACGTCGAGCGTCTTGCCGTCGAGGGTGAAGATTTCCACCTCGTAGCCCTCGCCCTCTCCGTGAACCATGACGACGACGCCCACATCGCCCGCTCTCAGGCCGCGCTCAGGGAAGTCCACTGTCAGCACGACGCGCTCATGTTCGTTGATCATTGCCATCCTCCACCGGATACGCGGTCACCAGGCGCGGGGCGCTTTCGCCGCTGCGGATGAACCACACCACACGCACCGCGGGCCGGCGCCCGACGGGTGTGGCGAGTGCCCCCTCGACCACGTACCGCGTTCCGAACTTCGTCCCTTCTGTCTTGACGACCTGATGCTCGTGAGCGTGGGCAAGCAGCGCCTGCGCCAACACTTCCCATTGTGCCACAGAAAAGCCGAATCGTTGAAAGAATAGCGCCTTGCCTCGCCCTTCCTGGTGAGTCTCATCCAGCAGGTACGTGGTGAGCTTCTCCTCCGGCACGACAGCCTGCTCGCTATAGGGGAGTTTCACAGCGGCAGCCCCTCATCGCTCAGCAGGCGGATGCGCCCGGTCATCAACTGGTGCAGCGCCGACTTGAACAGGTCTTGCAGAGCGGCGCGGCGGTCTTCTTCGACGGCAATGCTCTGCTCCACGGCGTTCAGCATATCCGCGATGCGTCGCTGTTCGGGCAGCGGCGGGAGCAAGACGACCTCGTTTTCGAAGAACTCCTTGAACTTGAAGTTCCTTATACCCGTAGTGCGCTTCTCGTAAACTCTTGTCCGCCCCAAACCATAGAGATACTCCCAGAACAGCTGGAAGAAGGCAGGTGTTGTCGCGGATGTATCCAGCCGAATGAGTTTGAGGAAGTTGGTGAAGACAACAGGACTCTGTGCCTTTTCGAGCGTCGATGAAGTCGTCCGCAGCAGACGACCTGTTGGCTGATACTCGCTGCCGCCGGAGATTTCGACCAGTAAGCTGTCCGATTTGAGTTGACGCTTAGCTAGGCTGGCTGGCTTGATGTGTCTGCGGGGAACATCTGTGAATACCCCGCTTTGGACATCGCCGAAATCTGTTCCTCGAACCACATAACACTCTATCAGACCCTGTGCGCCGCTCTCCTCGCCCCAATCCCCCCCAGTCACTTCCAGGACAAGCTCACCAATTGGACAGAACTCCCACTCCACCGGAATCGGGCCGACCTCCGTCTCCTTCGTCTCGGCGGGGACGGGACCGGGGCCGTAGGTGAACAGCCGCTGCATCAGGCTGCGCTTGAAGGCGCGCGCCGCCGCGATGACGTCCTCCTGCGCGGCGATGGCTTCCTGGATGGCGTTCAGTACGGCGGCGATGCGTCGCTGTTCAGGCAGGGGCGGGAGGGGCATTGCTGTTTCGAGGAATGTCTCCCTAACTACGTGCCTCATCGTTGAGCCACGAGTTTTCTGGGTTAATAGGCCGATATGGTATCGGACAACGAACTGCAGAAAAGATCCGTCAACACTCTCCCTGATGTTCACGACCTTGAAAATGTGTTGGTTCAGCCAAGCATCGCCCCCGTACCATCGGAACACACCAAGGCTTGCTGACCACGAGATCAACAGGTCACCATCACGAAGCAGATACTTCGTCGGCAGTTCTCCCTCAAAGCAGTTGAAAACCTCTGACGTTCCGGTCAGATTCTGAATCCTGACGATAGGCAGGCCCTTGTCAGACCATTGGGAGGGTTTGAACGCTGCGCCGTTGACATAGTCAGCCATTTCACCGAGGGGAACCACGTCCCACTCCACCGGAATGGGCCCGACCTCAGTCTCCTTGAACTCAGTTTCCGCGTAGCCGTCCACGCGCATCACTCCTCCGCCTCTTCGGCCTCACGCCAGTGCGGGAAGCCCAGCGCCGCGAGCACCGCGTCCAGCTTTGCGTCGGCTTCGGCGCGCGCTTCCTCGGCCTCGCGCAGGCGCACCACCGCCTCCTCGAGCGGCAGCGGCGGCTCGGCGTCGTTGCTGCTCACGTAGCGGCTGGGGCTCAGGTTGTAGTCGTTGTGCGTCACCTCCGCCCGGCTCACGATGGCGCTCACATGCTCCTCTTCGGTCCACGTCAGCACCAAGTCCGCGATGTGAGCGATGTGCGCGTCGGTCAGGAAGTTCTTGGGGCGGCCCTTCTCGCAGAACTTGCTGGCGTTCACCAGCAGAATCTCGCCGGCGTGCTCGCGGGGGTGCGCGTCGCCCACCTTGCGCATGACCATGATGATGCCCGGCGCGCTGGTGTTGAAGAACAGGTTATCGGGCAGCAGGATGACCGCCTCTATTGCATCGGCATCCACGAACTGCTTGCGGATGTCGCGCTCCTTGTTGCGGCCCTTGTTGCCGCTGCCCCGGCTGGCCGCGCCGGTATCCACCACCACCGCCATGCGCCCGCCGGGTTCCAGGCTGGCGTACATGTGCTGAATCCAGCCCCAGTCGGCGGAACTGGCCGGCGGCGTCCCCCAGGCGAAGCGATTGAAGCCGTCATTCTCGTACACGTCTTCGGGGATGGGCTGGTTCCACATCGGGTTGGCGGCGATTTTGGGGAAGCGCATCAGGCTGCCGTCCGCGTTGAGGAACAGCGGGTTCTTCATGGTGTTGCCCTGGCGGATGTCGCCGTCCATGTCGTGGATGAAAGCGTTCATCTTGGCCGTGGCGACGTTGTCCGGTTGGATTTCCTGGCCGCACAGCTTGAGCGGCTGGCCCAGGTCTTCGGGGGTCAGTTCGCGGACGGGTATGCCCAACCGCTCGGCGACCTTCTCGCGCAGGCGGAGCTGCGTCTTGATCAGCAGCCCGCCGGAACCTTCTGCCGGGTCGTAGACGGTCTCGCCCGGTTGCGGGTCGAGGATGCGCGCGATGAGGAAGCCGACTTCCGTCGGGGTGAAGAACTCGCCCGCGCTGCTGCCGCGCTCGGCGAACTTGCGGATCAGGTACTCGTAGGCGCGGCCCAGGATGTCCGGCTGCACGTCGTCGAGGCCCAGGCGGTGCTCGTTGAGGATGCCAATCAGCGCTGCGAGCGTGTCGTCGTCCAGCACACGCTGGCCCTGGTCGGTGGCGTTGAAGTCGCGGCGGTCAACCACGCCGGCGAGCTTGGGGTTCTCGCGGGCGATGGCGCGCAGCGCGTCCGTCAGGCGCTGGCCTAGGCCGGAGGTCATGCGTCGGACGTGATTCCAGCGCGCTTGAGGCGGAATGAAGAAGCGCACGAGCGAACGGTCTACCACAACCAGCGCTTCCGCGTTGCCGGACGCGATGCTGAGCGAGCGCGCCACGCGCTCCAGTTCGTCCGTGTAGACATCGTCCAGCCGTTTGTAGAAGATGAGCGGCAGGATATAGTCCTTGTAACGGGCAGCATCTACAGGGCCACGAACGGAGTCGGCGGCTCGCCACAGCCAGTTCTGGAGAGTGTTGAGGTCCATCATTTGAAGAAACGCTTTCTTGAGACTCTGGGCTAACGTGTCAATAAGTATACTCTAATTGTGTGAGTTGATTCTCCGCCATCCCTTCGCTGGCGATCTCGCTGTCCTCGCCATAGCGCCGCGGCATGGCCAAACTGCTCCAGCCACCCGCCTTGTGCAGCCTCCGCCCAGCGACCGGGGGTTCCTCTTTCCTCGCCGCGCAGCGAGCGGTCTCCTGCTCTCCGCCCGACGGCACCGTGCCGCCACAGCGCGCTCACGCCATCCCCTCGTTGGCGATCTCGCTGTCTTCCACATAGCGGCGGGGCATCGCCAGACTGCTCCAGCCGCCCGCTTCCTGAAGACGCAGCACATCCACCTTGCGCGCCCAATACGTCGCCCAGTAGTGGCGGCAGTCGTGGGCTGACAGTCCAGTCAGTCCCACCTCCTCGCCCAGCACGCGCACCCGCTGGGTGATGGCCCGCTCAGACAAGCCTGCGTTCGTCAGCGCTCCGCCCTTGCGGCTGCCGTGGGTGTGGAGCGGGTCTGGTACTCAGGATGCGCGGTCTCCCCCGCGCTGGGTCGAAGTCCGCGGCAGAACCGAGCAAGGACGGCAACGGAGCCATATCAGAAATAATCATGGGGGTCTCCCAGAGGCAGAAAGAACGCGTTACGCTAATCTGTCGCGATGAAGCGCGCAGCGGGGCCTCTGATTACTGCCAAGCGGGATTGCTCTTGGGTAGAGCGGGAGCCATATAGGGCACGGCGCGGGCCGAAACACGCTGTGTTGCTTCTCCGCACTCACAGAGATGCTCCAAGCTGCGGATCGGCTCAGAGTCCTCTGGCGTTGATAGCGGTTTCAAGCATCGCGACGACATTCTCAGGGGGAACATCGGCCTGAACATTGTGGCAACTGGCAAGTACCAAGCCACTGGGCCCGAGCGAATCGATGATGCGAAGCACCTCACTCCTTACGTCTTCAGGCTGCCCAAACGGGAGCACTCGCTGGGTATCGACCCCGCCCCAGAAAGCGATGTCCTGTCCAAAATCACGCTTGAGTTGTACTGGCTCCATTCCATTAGCCGTTGTCTGAACTGGATTGATCGCGTCGATCCCCAAGTCGATCAAGTCAGGAATGAATGCCCGCGCTGACCCGCACATGTGGAAGACTATCCTAGCGTCCGTCCGTTCGCGGATGAACTCCATGGCCTGCCGATGGAAGGGCTTGACATGCTCGCGGTAGAATCGCGGGCTAATGAATGGCCCCTGCTGCGTGGCAATGTCATCTCCGATGATGTAAGCAACGTCGATGAGCTCTCCAACAGCTCCTAGAATTCTGCCTGCTTGACGCAGCGCTCGCTCCATGTAGGCCTCAGTCATCTCGTGCCAACGGATGATGTCGCCCACTGAGTCGATGCACCACTGTTCAAAACCGCGCCAGATCTGCGTCCCGGTCACGGGCATGATTAGAAAGCCCGACATGACGACGGCGAAATCCGTCTCTTCGTGCAGCCGCACCGCACGGTGTCGCAGGTCCCCTAATGCTTCAGCAGAGACCTCAGGCCAGGGCATGCGGGCAATCGCCTCGGAGCTCAGCTCACCCCGTAGGGGGGGCCAATGCAGATCGAAGTAGAGCCCGTCCGGGGGCTTCCGCCATACCGAGCCGTCCGGCCAGACCAGGAGAAAGCTGCCATCCGGTTGAGGGTCTCCTACCTGGTCCTCAATCCGGAGGTACACGGCTCGGGTATCCACCTCAAATCCCTGCAGAATCTCCTCTTCCGCATACACCACGTTCTCAACGTCATTAGCGATGGTAGGGGCGCAAGCAGGGAGACCGAGATACTGCCGGAGACGCCAATGGGCATTGCGGTGGATGCAACAATCGTTGTGTCCGCAGAAGCCAATAGGAACTCTATCCACCGGTTGACGGGACAGACTCGCCACAACGCGGTCGCGCGCTTTCACGGACCGAGCCTCCTGGCACAGAATTCCGCTGCGCTTGACACACCGGTCAGCAATCAACCGGCGCTGCCGTAGAACGAACCGAGACGCTGCACCAAGAACCCAGTCCAGGGGCGCTCGCCTGCAGGCAGTGTCGGCACGGCTCTGCAATACTCCAGATAGCGGCGGGCGAAATGCTGTGCATTGGACCACGAGACATCGGGAGGTGCACTGTGATCCACGCGCGGGGTGCATCGCCCCTGCTCCCACGCCACCGCAAAGTAGCGCGCCAGTTCAGCGTCAATCGCCTCGGGCCCGCGCGCCATTGCACGCTTGTCGATACCACCGTTCAGAATGAGCGTGGGATATTCGGCCCGCAAGCATCGGACGTCCATCCCCGCCGTGACCTCGACGGGCCCGACACCGGTAATCCCAGTGGCCATGAGATCAGGTAGGAGCGGCCGAAGATCCCCGTCGCTGTCAATCGCGAAGTATCGGACGCCCATGTCTCGCAGACTACCAATGATCTTGCGATAAGCTGGGGCCAGGAATCTTTGAAACATTGCCGGGCCAATCAGCGGACCCCGCGATGACGCCATATCCTCGAAGAAGGTCACCTCGTCTAGCCGCACGTCGTCCAGCATCTGGGCGAAGACCTCAAGCCAGAAGTCGGTGAGGTCCGACAGGATCACGTCAATCAACGCCGGATTGTCCCCGGCCATTGCATAGAGCAATGGCTCAAATCCCATCAGCTGGCGGAGTGGTCCGAACAACCCGAACAGTGGAAAACAGAAATAGTTCACCCATCGCGTCTCGGCGAGATGCGCAAAGGCGTTCTTGTGCACGTGCCAGTCGGGCGGAACGCGGTCACGCAGAGTCGGCTGAAAGCGCTCCTCGCACAACTCCTTCCAACTTTGCTCGTCCCGCACGGGAAAGTCCAGCCATAGGGCCATGGAGCTGGTGAGCCCAGCCTCGGCCATTGCGCCGCGAGTGGCGTCATAGTCCTGACGCAGTAACCTCTTGGTCACGCCAAACTCATCGACTACCGTGGCATAGTGCTCGTCCTTCTCTAGCTCCTGAATTGGGAAGCGGGGCACCATGGTCAAGTCAAGCGGAAGGGGAAGAACATCATCCGCTACCAGCCCCAGCACCTCATGGGGATCTTGACCAGGCTCCAGACCTTCCGTACGCCACCTGGCGAGGGTCTGAGCCCACGGCCACAGCCCCTGAACGGGGAGTCGGTCCGGCTTTCCGCCTGCACATATAGCCTCGAAGACCTCGCGGCCATTCACGGGGTTGACCTCCTTAGGCCATGGACCAAACAGCAGGAGCGACGAAGTCCCCGGCTGCCAATTCTGCGAAGAAGCCTAGATCGGCTGGCTCAAAGAGATCTGCGCTGATGTAGGCGTGGACAAAACGACCGTCAATATAGAGCTCAAGGAACTGACGCCGGAAGATCACCCTCACCTGGTGCCTCGCGCCGAGGACAACAGGCCACTCGGCGCGCTCATCTGGCTGGAAAAGCCAGGACGCGCCATCCTTCGTGAAGAAGAACGAACCGAACTCCACCGCGCCCGACGCAGCGTTGACCAGCAGCCCACACGCACGCGCTTGTGCTCCTCGGCCGATCCAGAGTCCCAACCCCCGCCCTTCCCGGATGCGCATACCCATTTCGAGAACCCGGCCATCCGAAAGGTCCGTATTGGAGCGCGATAGTTCCCCGGCCGGAACCTGCCACACGATGCCATGCGTGCCTCCGCGGTTAACTGCGTGTATTGTCTCACCGTCATCGGCCCATTCAATGACGGGAACGCGACCAGCAGCCTTGAGAGGCTTCCATTGTCCTCCGCGTACACCTCGAGCTAGGAGCTTAGCTTTCAGTCCGTCGCACCCCGGCCAGTAGTCTACGCCGAGTTGATACGGCCCTCGCTCGACAAGCAGTTTGGGCGGCCCCCACCAGCCGTCGGGGATCTTGGCGGTCCATTGGTGATACAGCAGCACCTCGTGGTCGCTGATCCGCAGAGGTCGCCCGACATAGGTGCCGAACAATCTCGGCGTGTCCCTTTGTCCCAAGAGCAGGTTATCATGTGGCGGCTTGACATAGGGCCCAGTGGCGCAATCCGAAACCACGTAGTACGTGCCGCTGTGCGGGCCTGTAGCGCGCGTGTCAAAACGAGGGCCTGCCGTTGAGTTAGTTGAGAAGAGGATGTAGTGACGCTCCCCGAGCGCTACATGCTCAGGGACCTCGTAGCTGGGGTAGATACCTGGCGCGATGGCAGGCGGTTGCGCTTCCCAGGTCAGCCCGTCGTCAGAGATGAGTAGTCCCAAGGTTCCGCAGTGGCCGGGCAGCGTTTCGCGCGCGTTCGCCACCGCGAAGCCCAGGTAATGCTGCTGACCGTTCGAGGGCGGCGCGACGCTAAGGTCTCCCCAGCGCGGCAGGGGGTCCGCGCTCTCCGACTGCTCGACTTGATAGAAGCGTGGGTCCGGCCGCAGGTCGTAGTCATTGGGTAAGCGATTCCATTCGAGCAGATTCCTGGACTCAGCGAAGCTAATCACAGGACAACCCACGGGCCGCTCCTCGCAGAATGTCATCACGAACCGGTCGCCGCGCCGAAAGACCATGCCTGTTCCTAGCCAGGCTGCGTCGGGATGCATCTCGAAGATCGGGCCCATCTCTTCCCAGTGGAGCAGATCCGCGGACCGTGCTAGGCTGATGCCGTCCCAGCCATCGCCAAGACTAGGTTTGGGCGAAGACGGGCTGCGCGAGGTCGAGAGGCGAATGTAGAACAGGTAGTAGCTTCCCTCGTCAGAGACCAGCCATGTATCCCAGAGCAGTTCTTCTTCCGGTCGGTACAGCATAGATCCCCCTCGGACCCACACGTCCAAGCTTCCTATTTGAAAGAGCCCTCGACGATGCCCTTGATGAACCGTCGCTGGAAGACGATGTATACAGCAATGCTTGGTATGGCTGCCAGGGTCGCTGCTGCCGCGAGCAGCACGGTGTTAGTCACGTACCGGCCCTGCATGAACCCAAGCCCCAGTGGCAGGGTTCGCAGGCCATCGGAGTTGATCAAGATGAGCGGATAGAGGAACGAGTTCCACGCTCCCAGAAAGACCAGGACGGCCGCTGTGCTGAGGGCGGGGCGGGCCAGTGGGAACATCACGCGCCAGAATGAGTCGAGTTCGTTTCCACCGTCAATAAGGACTGCTTCCCGGAGCTCACTGGGGAGATCACGAAATGCGCCACGCATGATGAACGTGGCGAGCGGCAGAGCGACCGCTGCCTCAGACAGAATTAGGCCCAGTCTCGTATTCTGGAGGCCAAGATCCAATACGGTGTAGTAGAGTGGGACGATCAAACTGATGTTCGGAACCATCAGGCCGATCAGAAACAGCGCGAACAGGAAGCCGCGACCACGAAACCTGAGCATCCCGAAGGCATAGCCCGCCAGGCTCGCTGAAGCCAACACAAGGGCCATGGTTGGAACGGTGACGTACACGCTGTTGGCCAAATACCGACCAAGGTGCGCTGTTTCCCACGCTTCAACGAAATTCTGGAAGCGCCAAACCTTTGGTAGCGCTAAGGGATTCATCGTGATTTCCGCGTTGGTCTTGAAAGACGCCAGCCAGACTGTGGCCAGGGGAGCCAATGTGTAGAAGGTGATGACGATCAGGAACACTTGGATGAGCACAGACGCGCTCAGCCGCGTGAATCGCTGTACCATCGATCTGTCACCCTCTCCGCTCGCGTTGCCACAAATAGAGGACGCTGGCGCACAGGATGATCAGCGCTGTGGCAACAGATAGTGCCGCACCGTAGCCAACGTCCAGGCTCTCAAATGTCCTCCAATGGATATATGTGCCCAGGACTTCGGTGGCATTCAGCGGGCCCCCTTTTGTTGTGACAAACACCATGTCAAATACCCGGACTGTGGCGATGAAGACAACGAGCACGACCACGTTGAAGGTATTCGCCAATCCTGGCAGGGTCACATGACGGAACTTCCTCAACGGCCCCGCTCCATCGACGCTCGCGGCATCGTAAAGGGCCGGGTCAATGCTCGCCAAACCGGCCAGGAATAACATCATGGTGAAACCATGTCCCACCCAGTTGGCCGCTACCGTCAGCGCCAGCAAGGCGGTGTCGGTATCGCCGAGCCAGCCTCTCGCTAGGTTTCCCAGCCCGATCTGTCTGAGTACCGCGTTCAGTGGTCCCCACACGGGGTGATACATCCATTTCCAGACAATGCCCACGAGCACCGGGGTCAGGGTATACGGCAGAAAGAAGATGACTCGATAGACGCCCCCCCCACGCGGGTGGGCTTGGTGCAGGATAACCGCCAGGACAAGACCAAGGCTAATGACAAACACCGACATTGCGACCCAGATGGCGTTGTGCTCCAGCGCTGACCAGAACCTTGGGTCATTGACAAGGCGCTCATAGTTTGACAACCCTACCCATATTCGGTCAGCTGTCAGCCCATTCCACTCGTAGAGGCTCAGCAGCACGAGGCGGGCGAGGGGCCAGAGCAGGAAGACCGCGTAGACGCTGAGGGCTGGCAGAACAAAAAAGTACGGTGTCAGCGCTCGAGTGCTGCGAGCGACAGCGGCTCTTGAGAGCACCGGTCCAGGAGGGGCAGCGCTCTCAAGTTGCCGACCAGATGCCCGGGCGCTCGGTGAAGGGCCCAAGCTCATTGTGTTACTCCGATTGCCATTCCTGCTGTGAGGCGACCAGCGCCACTTCGAGCTGTTCGATCGCTACCTCGGGGGTCATTCTCCCCGCGAACAAGCCCTGAACCACTGATTGCCAGATATCGAGCTCCTCGGCGCTGTTGTTGAAGCAGATGGGCACCGGACCGCCGCCCTCAGAACCGACCAATTCGATGACTTCCAGTGCCACTTTCTGCTGCTCAGTCAGCGTCACCTGCGATTGGTCAAAGGGAACTGCCGGGAACAACTGTGCGTCTTGAACCCAATGGATCGCAGCCTCTGGGCTGATCAGCGCGTCCAACAGGTCGAGCGCAGCAGCATGCAGTTCGGGATCCTTTGCGACTTCGGCAGATAGATACCACGCCGAGCCAATGCCCACATAGGCCTGATATGGCCGCCCAGCGGCCGAAGGGAATGGGGCCACCTTGAACTCGAACAGCTCAGGATTCTCTGCCTCGCACTCACTTATGGGCTTGAACAGCCACGTGCCCTGGGCGAGCATCGCGGCCTGCCCGGCGCACAACAGTGCCCAGTGTCCTTCCCAGTCCACGGCGTTCGCATCCTCATAGAAGTAGCCAGCCTTGGCCCATTTCTCGTAGATCTTGAGGACATTGAGCCAATCGGGGTCGGTGTAGCTGCCAGTACCCTGCGGCGTCGTCTCCAGCACCTTAGAGACATCCATCGTGGCGTAGGCAATTGCATTGATCATGTGGATACCATTCCATGGGCCGCCACCGCCGGTTGCCAACATCATTGGCGTGTAGCTGGAGTTGTCCTTGATGGTCTGCATGACCGTCTCAAGCTCTTCAAGGGTGGTTGGGACTTCCAACCCCAACTCGTCGAAGATCCTGCCGTTGTACATGAGCATCAGGTCTTCAACTTCGTGGCCGACGCCGTAGATCCGATCGAAGTAGGTGACTCTCTTCTGGGCCCAGCCAAAGACGCGCTGGTCCCAGCCATACTCGACAAAGGCTCGATCCAGTGGCAGGATCTGACCTGCTTTGACATAGCTGCCCAGAAAGGCAGGCTGCTGGTCGGCGTAGATGAGGTCAGGACCTTGTCCGGAAGCGAGTGCGGTGCGAAGTTTGATCGACATGTCGCCAAACGGAACGAAGACGCGTTCAACGGTAACGTTCGGATGGGCTTCCTTGAATGTCTCGATGACGAGGTCGTTGACACCTCCGTCCTGGTCTCCGAACGTTTCCCAATAGGTGACGGTAATGTTACCTTGCGCAGCGGTCGGCACAGCAAGCCAACCCGGCCCCATGAGCGCTGCGATCAAGCCGATGCCTACCAGTGCGGGCAATCTCCTGTGCATGGTGTTTCTCCCTTTGATAAGTATCTCACCGGCGCTTTGCTAGAATCCGAGATGACGCGCAGTGGTTCTCCTCCTTCTGTGAACTCCGATCACCGGTCTTTCGGTAACGTTCTGGAACTGGCGGGGGATCAACAATCAACAAGAATGAAGCCGCATCAGCGGGAGACCGATGCCGCGGCACACACACTCTTGCCGCGCGAACCGTAATGCTATTATAATAGCATAGGGTTGCGGGGGGGTAGCGCAGGGGGGTAGCGTCAGAGCCGCATAGCCTGTCAGAGGTCTCTCTGAGAACAAGGACCGCGCGTATGTGCTTAGCGAGAAGGTTCTACGAGCTCCTGGTCGAGGTCTTGCGAGACACTCAGGATCTGGAAGTTGGAGCAAGCCTAGCCAAGTGCGACAGGGCTATCTCCCGGCGATTCCAGGTGTCAGAAAGCACGGCGCGCAACTGGCGGCGGTGCAAGCACAGCCAGCTTGCCATTGGCACGGCCGAGTCGATCATTGCGGAGTGTCGTCAGCTTAGCCCAGAGCATGTCCCAGCCCTTGAATTCATCGTGCGACTGTCACGCGGGACGCAAGAGATCCGGTTGGCCGCGGAGGTGCTGGTCGACGAACTCACTCAGCAAGTTCTGGGGCAGGACTCGACCTGGCACATCTACTCTGGCCCGCTCAAGATGGCCTTCAACTCGAGATCCGACCAGCATGTTCAACTTGAATTGCTGAGCCAAGCCAGCATGGTTATCGACCGCATCCTGGAGATGGGCATTGACCAGACAGACATCCCGTGCGTCTCTGAGCTCATCCGCTACTCTATGCATGGTTGGTATCTCAAGGGGTTCCTGAGAACTCGAGAAGCCAGCCTCGCCAGCAAACTGGCAGGCTTGGGGGAGGGATATCTAGACACGATTGAGCGCGCCTTGTATATCGGTGATGGCTGTGCAACGCCGAGTCTGATCTCCGGTCACCCAGAGCGCGCCATGGCTTACACCCTGGAAGCTCTTGCCCTACTTGAGACTGCCGATCCCAGCGAAGAGAGGAAGTCGTTTCTCAAGATCAAGGATGCTGAGATCATGATCCGGTCCATTCAGGCCAACATCGCGTGCCATTGGGACTTCAAGTGCCACCAGGAATTGGTGTCTCGCTTCGTGAGAGAGTATGGGAAGAGCAGTGCATCAAACCAATGGGTAGAGGGAGTTCGACAAGAAGTACTGGGAATCGTAGAACTGGCCCGTCGTGTCGACTTCTTGAAAGCCGCCAACCATTTCGAACAAGCGGGGTTCTTCCTAGATGGCTGGCTTGCACAGTTTGGCATCCCCTTCAGCACTACATCACCCCAGAGCCTCGTCGGCTATGCGCTTCTGATGGCGGAAGGCCCGACGCCTGGCGCGAAGCTGCAGATTTCCGAGGGCTTATTGCGAACGATTGACCTCGGCGACGTCGATCACCAGATCCGGGCGCGGTTGTGTCAGGCGCTGTTCTACGAGTGCGAGGGCAACACGAGCATGGCCGAGTTCCATCGCGAGAAAGCAGAGGACCTCTCGCACCAGCACCACCTGCTCAGGTGGTACGAGATGCTTAACGGCATCCTACTGCCGCCAGGGTGACTCTAGTGGGAGCCGTTGGGTTCCTTGTTGCCTGACCGCCAAATCGCTTAACCACTCACCAATTGCTGGTCTGGGTGGGCTTCCTTGGGAACCGTTCCCACGCGATGGCTTCCGATTTGTTTTTGCCCCGTGTGAGGTTGACTCTAGGCCATTGCTGCGATTGTAACCTGGAGCCAAGCCGGGCCCAATCTTCGAAGGCCTGTGAACTGAAGATGAGAGAGAACCAGATCGGTAGCGAGAAGAAGAAGTGCGGACGTAAAGGCAGTCTGAGCCAGCCATGGAACTGCAAGGGGGTCTCCAATAAGCGTTGACAGAGAATCCTTAGCACGTGGTCTATGAAGTGCAATACTAAGCCATCCCCTCGTTGGCGATCTCGCTGTCTTCCACATAACGCCGGGGCATGGCCAGGCTCGACCAGCCACCCGCTTCCTGCAAACGCAGCACATCGACCTTGCGCGCCCAGTACGTCGCCCAGTAGTGCCGGCAATCATGGGCTGACAGCCCAGCGAGTCCCACCTCCTCGCCCAGCACGCGCACGCGCTCGGTGATGGCCCGCTCGGACATACCTGTGTTCGTCAGCGCTCCGCCCTTGCGGCTGCCGCGCAGCAGAGAACCGTTCTCTCGCGCGTCCCCGCTCTCGACCCACGCCTGCAGCGCCCGCAGCGTGTCGGCGCTCAGCTTGTGCGTCTGCACCTTGTCCACCTTGGGGCGCAGGAAGCGCATCTCCCCTGCCTTCAGGTCGAAGTCCGACACCTGCAGCCACGCGACTTCTCCCACCCGCAACCCATGGTCGAGCAGCAGGCACATCAGCAGCGCGTCACGGTGGCCCTGCGGCGTGTCCGGCTGGGCCTTGAGCTTCCTGGCCTGCTTGTGGCTGATGCGCACCGCCCCCGCCTTCTTGCTGCCCCGCCGACTGGTCTCGCGCCGCTCGTCGATGCGCCGCGCTTCCTTGTGGGCATAGCCCGCCACCGTGCGGATCATGGCCAGCTCCTCAGCTGTGAGCACCCCCGCCTTGGTGGCCAGCCTGGCGTAGGCCTTGACCGTGCTCAATCGCACGTTGATGCTGCCCACGGCATCGCCCTGGGCGACCATCCGGTTGCGGAAGGCCTCGACAAGTCCCCAGGTCACCCCGCGCCAGGCTTCGGCCTCCGGCACGGCGCCATCCGGGAAGGCTGCGACCGACTCAGCGAACGCACCCAGCGCCGCGCCCAGCTGCAAGCCTGCCCCCTCCCCCGCCTGATCGAGGAACGCCGCGAAGCGCGCCAGGTCAGCCGCCTGGCGGCGAATGGTGTTGTCCGCCTTGCGCGACAGGTAATCGGCGAACACACCCTGTGCGGCCTGCTCGTTGGCCACCTGACCGGCAATGACCAGTACACCTGTCTCCTGCGTCACCAGCCCGTTGTTGGGAGTTGGCTGTAGCGCGAGCTCATGGGCGTCAACAGATGAGGTCATGGGAGACTCCTGGAAGGACTATCTGGCAGGGCAGGACAAGAGATTGGGGATGTTGACTTGCGCGAGAACCGAACCTCTGTTCGGATGCCCTATCGTACCACAGAACCCGGCCTGGCGCAGCATAATGGGCGGAAAAAGAAGGCTGAACAGCACGCTGGCGGGTGAGAGATAGAGGCCTAATGGACGAGACAATAGCTTCTGATTATTAGGTGAAATCAGAAGCTATTCGAGGCTGAGCATTGGCCCGAGTTGGGCCTCTGCGCTGGCCCTGGAGACCGCCGACAGCACGATGGGCGTGTCTGAGATGAGCGAGACCCGGTGGCCACCCGTAGCGCAGCTCACCACCACTCGCCAGAGGGGTCAGGCGGATCATCAGACCAGGAATCGTCCCAGGCAAGGTTGTCTTCTGGCGGATCACCCCAGCCGTATGCCGAGTGCTCCCCATCCTCATACGACGCATCTTGTTCGTCGTCCCAATCATCCAGGTCGTCCATGATCGCCCACTCGATCCGCTCGTCCTCAGGGTCATCGACCAGGCCGAGGGGACTCTCATAGCGAGGACGACTGGGCGGCACCACTGCCAGCGGCGGCACCGGCAGGCTGCGCTTTGGCTTAGCCGCCACCGCCTGACGCTTGCGCTGGGCGGGCGCTTGCTGCTGCAGCCGCTTGGCGAAGTCATCCAGCCCCTTAGCGGCGAACCCCAGCATGAGAATGAGCCCCAGGCCCAACGCCGGGTCGACCAGCGCCAGGAATAACCCCGCCATCATCAGGAGAAACAGAACCCCCTGCAGGCCCCTGACCCCGATGAGCAGCAGACTCGTGCTGCACCCCTGGCCCGGGCTGCCGCGACTGCCGTGCTGACCCACGGCGGGTGAGTGGCGCTTGCGCTTGGCCGGCGGAGTGCGACGCTCCGCCAGCAGGTACAGCGAGGTGAAGACGACGACCGGGGCCACGCCGCACACCAGCACGACCAGACTCTCAGCGCGCATCATTGGCTGGAGCACGGCTCCTTCCTCCGGTCACGAGCACACCTCGCTCCTCCTGCTGATACCTTCACGCCTGGCGCGCAGAGCTAGCTCAAACGGACTTGGCGGTAGACCTATCGGGTATGAAGGCGATTCAGATCACACTTGGGCGCGTATGCAGACCCAAACTGGTGGACTGGGAAGCCCGAGAGGCGTGGGTGCGTGCGCGTCTGTCTGGTATCGAGAGGAGTGACCTGGCAGGTGATCTAGGTGACTTGGGCGAGGCCCAGCGACTCGAGACAGTCATTGAGCGCGGTTGAAGTTGTGATCTGCCACGGCGCCAGTCGGCCATGGTGCCATTCGCATGCGTGCGCCTCACCGTCGGGCCAGTCATAGGGAGCCGATCGCTCAAGCCAATAGGCAAGGCCCTCATAGGTCAGCGATTGGCCTTCTTTGACCAGCAGGACATAATCGCCGCCCTGCTCCACAATCTGCACGGCGACGGTGCGCTGCTTCAGCAGAGCATCGGTGGTAACTACCCGCCCACGCAAGGCTAATCCTAGCAGGAGGTCCTCGATTACTCCCAACTCTTTGGTCTTGTCATCGACCCCTGCTGGGCCAGGACCATCCCGATGTCCGCTGCATAGGCCGACT
The DNA here is from genome assembly GCA_018056405.1 of Anaerolineae bacterium. Lineage (GTDB taxonomy): Bacteria > Chloroflexota > Anaerolineae > Aggregatilineales > Aggregatilineaceae > UBA2029. Next base: position 3,284 of record JAGPFT010000003.1, on the reverse strand, counting down.
AGAGGTGACTGTTGCTGGCCCCCAGGCGGTTGCTGCTGCGCAGGGTATTGCCATCTGTACAACCATGGTCCCAGAACCTGGCGATGTTCGCCTCATATGTGACGTCGAGCCGACTACATGTGCCGGGGCATCTGGGAGTGCAGGCCGCCCTACTGACGCTGACATGACTTTTTAAAACGGGGCAAAGTGCAGTAGACTTTGCCCTATGGACAAGATAGCGAAGAAACAACCACAAGATTGGCGCGAGGCGCGCCGCTTACGCGCCTGGGAACTGCAGCAAAAAGGTTGGAAACAGAAAGACATAGCCGAAGCACTGGGGGTCAGTGCGGGCGCGGTGAGCCAGTGGCTCAAGCGTGCGCGGACGGAGGGCGTGGAAGCCTTGCGCCACCGGAAAGGCGGTGGACCGAAACCGCGCTTGAACGAGGAGCAGCTAGCGGCCTTGCCCGGCCTGTTAGCCCAAGGGGCGGAACACTTTGGGTTTCGGGGCGATGTGTGGACCCAACCGCGTGTGGCGGCGCTCATCAAGCGGGTGTTCGGGGTGTCGTACCATCCCCGCCATGTCGGGCGGCTGCTTAAGCAGGTGAAGTGGAGCCGCCAGAAACCGATGGCACGGGCGACCCAACGCAATGAAGCGGCGATTGAACAGTGGCGCACAGAAACCTGGGAAGAGGTCAAAAAAAAGCCAAACGGGAAGGACGCACCATCGTGTTCGTAGACGAAGCCGGGTTCTATTTGTTGCCGATGGCGGTCAGCACGTATGCGCCGTGTGGGCAGACACCCATTTTGCGTGTTCCCCTCACGCGTGACCATTTGTCGGCGATTAGCGCGATCACACCGCAGGGCAAGTTGTACATCCAGGTGCAAGACACGGCCTTCGACGGTCCGGCTATCGTGCGCTTCCTGCGTCACCTGCTGCGGCAGCCCGCCCGGATAGCCGCGAGCCTGGATCTCCCGGTACAGCTTGCGGGCGTTGTATACCCCCTCGTTCATGCGGCGTTGCAGATAGTCGGTGTAGGGGGCGATTTGGCGCGGCTTGGGGGGCGCCTGCTGTCGTGTCGTCAGCAGGTCCTCCTTGATCGCTTTGCGCACCGTCTTGCGGTCATGCCCGCTCTGCCGCGCAATCTCGCTGATCGAAATCCCTCTGCGATACATGTCCTTCAGCATGAACCGTGTCTCCACTCCTATCATGGGCAGCTCCTCGGGAACAATTGGGGGTGACCAGCCCATCCTCGTTCCAGGGCGCTGCTTTGTCCAGGGTGGGGATTTTCGTTCCGATCAATCTGGGGAGTTTAGACCTGATCATGACAGAATGGCGCCACTACCCCTGATCATCTACAATTCAGGCTACGTTTAGGTGCCCGTCAATCAGAGATCATGGAGAGAGGCATCAGATGAGACGCGTTATTCTCTACCTAGCTGTCCTGTTATTTGTGACCTGCCCAACAGTGATGCAGGCCACAGCCCAAGACAGTCTGTCTTCGCACTGTAGTTCTCAAGACATGGTTGCTGCGATTGAGGCTGTCGAAGACGTACTAGCTCGCGCGAAGCAAGCTGCGACCGATGGAGACGTGACCACCGCACTGGACCTGCTGGCCGAAGCTTCTCTTTCAGTGACAGCCACTCAAGCTCAGTGTCGCGGCTGGTACTTTGAGGGCGATGGCTCCGATGTTTTAGGCCCACTAGACCTCGACGGTGGCATGTACATCCTTGAATACGCAAGTTCGGTAGGGTCGGCGCTAATCGCAGGCGGGATGCTGACCATCGAGTTCGAAAGCGTAGACGGAAGCGAGACGATCAGGGACCAAGTCATGGAACTGCGAATGGAGGCTGGCGATTTCTCAGGGCGGAAGACCATTCGTCTCGATGGTGGCCGATATGTCATCAGCGTCCAGCTAATGTATCTGAGCGATTGGACAATCCAATTGGTCAAACCGTAACCCAAGATGAGTAGCAGCAGGGCGTCGCGCGTTTGACACCCCGCTCTCTTACAGCGTGTAAGGTACCCTGTTCGCTGCTCCCTTGCCTGAAACGACGGGGGGCAAAAGAAACATACGGATGCTTTCCCTCTTCGTTGTGGGGCGGATTAAGCATGGGCGCAGAACAGGCACCTATATAGCTTATCCACGCTCGGCCTTTGCGATGAAGCTGTTCCGTGTCACTGCACAGTCACGTCGCGTGCTGGCTCCTGCAAAGCCCCTCTTGTGAGTTTCGGCAGTCTCCCGATCAAGTGTTATTAGGGACAGGACGGTACGATAGCAGCTCTTCAATCGACCAAATGTGGTCAGCGAGACCGGCAACCATCGCAGGTGAGCGATGAAGCCAGCGACGAAACCCATCGTTGACTTCTAACCGTAAGGTTTTGACATGACGCGCCAAGTTATACACGACATCTTCCCAGACCGACGCCGCCCGCAGCATCTGCACGCGCTTGGAAAACCCCAACGTTTTACGGACCAGGCGTCCATTCATGGGGCGCGAGGTCAGGTTGGTGCGTTCAACGTAGGCCGTGTGCAATTCCAATTCAGCATAGACTGGAGCGGGTTCACCACAGATCACACGCGGTTCGACCCCGATCACCCGTCCATTCTCGCGTTGCTTGACCATCTGCAAATACTGCCAAGGCTCACCGGGTTGCTTGAGCGATGGCGGACGCCCGCGTCCGCTGTAATCGGGTACTTCACCGTAGACTTCAATCAAGGCCTCCCGGTGGCCGCCCCAGCCATCCGAGACCAACGGCGGTGGGGCCTCGCGGATGTCCGGTGGGGCAATAGTCAATGACGGTGAGCTGTACCTCTACAACAGCCAGATCGTCAACAACAACTCTAACTTCTGGGGTGGCGGCATCCATAATGCTGGCACACTGGTTGCCATCAATACCGAGTTCATCGGCAACAACGCGGTAGATACTGTTAATTACATCGGCGGAGGGGGCAGCGCGATCATCAATTACGGCTCGCTTGAAGCTTATTGCAGCACCTTCCAGAACAACCGGGTCAGCCCGACCATCCAGGGAGGCTCCATCTATGTCCCCTTCACCGTGCCTGGCGGAGCGATCTACAACGAGTCCCCCAACATCAGCGTGCATTACAGCAATTTCATCGGCAACACGGCAGATGGCCAGAATCCCAACTGCTCGCACTGGCCGCAGTATGGCTACTACTCAGTCAATCTGAAACAGATGGATAAAGGCGGTGCAACTTCACACGGGCATCTTGAGACGAAAACAGCCACTTGACCGTGACTTGAGCAGCGTTGCGCTCGTTCTCAAGCGCTTGCACGTTGTG
>JAGPFT010000168.1 GCA_018056405.1 Anaerolineae bacterium | reverse complement strand
GCCGGATTCGGGATGCGAATCCCGGCCTTCGTCCCGCAGTCGGTGCGGTTGATGATCATGTCCTGGGCCACATCCACCAGGCGGCGTGTCATGTAGCCCGCGTCGGCAGTGCGCAAAGCGGTGTCGGCCAGACCCTTGCGCGCGCCGTGCGTGGAGATGAAGTATTCCAGCGCCGTCAGGCCCATGCGGAAGTGACTCTTGATCGGCAGGTCAATGATGCGCCCCGACGGGTCGGCCATCAGGCCGCGCATCCCCGCCAACTGGGTGATCGGGCCAAAGCCGCCCTTCGTCGAGCCGGAAAGCGCCATGACCGCAATCGGCCCGAACGGGTCCAGACCGTCGCTGATCACGTCATTCAGATCGGACCTGGCGCGGTTCCAACTGTCAACCGTGATCTGGTAGCGCTCTTCTTCGGTGAGCAGGCCGCGCCGGAAATCGCGCTGCGCCGTGTCAACGGTCTGCTGGGCCGCGTCGAGAATGTTGTCGCGCTCAGGGGGCACAGTCAGGTCTGAGATGGCTATCGTCGTGCCGGACACAGTGGCGTAGTGGAAGCCAATGTTCTTGATGGCGTCCACCACATCCGTCGTGCGGTCGGCCCCGTAGCGCTGATACACGCGCGCCACCAGCCTCTGCAGGCTTTTCTTGGAGAGCGTCTCCTGCACGAAGCGCATGTCGTCCGGCAGGATACGGTTGAACAGCGCGCGGCCCACCGTGGTGGCTTCCGGCTGGGCCTGCGACGGACGATCGGGATCGTCGTAGTAGTTGCCCAGCAGAATCGGCGTGTGCAGGTCTACCATGCCCAGGCCGTAGAGATACTCCACCTCATCCATGTCCACGACCAGGCGGCGCTCGTGCAGGTTCGCCAGCACCAACGGCAGGTCTGGCTTCTTGTGCAGGTATTGTTGGAACTCGTAGGCGTTGTGCACAGCAGCGTCGAACTCGCCGCTGAGCAACCCCTCGACCAGTTGATCGAACGCCTTGACCTCGCGCCCGTCTACCACCGTGTCCTTGAGCACGATCAGCTTATTGCCATAGTCCAGCTCGCGCTGCTCGACCTGGCGCAGCCCCGCCGAGTTGTCCACCGCAGCCAGGCGGTACCCTCCGCCCCGCAGCGACTCCCACTTTGCGAACTCCTCGGCGCGCTCTTGCAGGCACACGATCTCGGCGGTGGGATCCATCGTCAGGTAGTAATTGCCCAGCACCATGTCCTTCGATGGGGCTACCACCGGCGAACCATCGGCGGGCTTGAGCAGGTTCTTGGTGCTCAGCATCAACTCGCGCGCCTCTTGCACGGCCTTATCGCTCAGCGGCACGTGCACGGCCATCTGGTCGCCGTCGAAGTCGGCGTTGAACGCCGCGCAGACCAGCGGGTGAATCTGGATGGCCTTGCCCTCGACCAGCAATGGCTCAAATGCCTGGATGCCCAGCCGGTGCAGCGTCGGCGCGCGGTTGAGCAGCACGGGCCGCTCCTGGATGACCTCTTCCAGCGCTTCCCACACTTCTGGCCGCTCGCGCTCGATGATGCGCTTGGCCCCCTTGACATTGCTGGCGTACTTGTACTGCACCAGCTTGCTGATGACGAAGGGGCGGTACAGTTCCAGGGCCATGATCTTGGGCAGGCCGCATTGGTGGAGCTTGAGCTTCGGCCCGATCACAATCACCGAGCGGCCCGAATAGTCCACACGCTTGCCCAGCAGGTTGCGGCGGAAGCGGCCCTTCTTGCCTTTGAGCATATCGCTCAGCGACTTTAGCTCGCGTCGCCCACGACGGCTGAGCGCCTTACCGCGCTGGCTGTTGTCAATCAGGCTGTCCACTGCCTCCTGCAACATGCGCTTTTCGTTGCGCACGATCACATCCGGCGCGCCCAGTTCCAGCAGCCGCTTGAGACGGTTGTTGCGGTTGATCACGCGCCGGTAGAGGTCGTTCAGGTCGGATGTGGCAAAGCGCCCGCCGTCAAGCTGCACCATCGGGCGCAGGTCTGGCGGGATCACCGGCAGCACGGTCAGGATCATCCACTCCGGGCGGTTGTTGCTCTTGATCAGGCTCTCCACCACACGCAGGCGCTTGGTCGCCTTCTTGCGGCGCTGCTTGCTGCGCGTCGAGCGCACTTCGTGCCACAACTCATCGCGTAGTTTCTCAAGATTCATGTGCTTGAGAATCTCAAGGAACGCCTCAGCGCCCATGTTGGCCTTGAACACCTGGCCGTACTTCTGCTTTAGTTCGCGGTAGCGCGGCTCGCCCAGGAATTGGAGCGGCTCCAGCGAGAGCAGTTCGTCGCGCGCTTCGGCGTAGACAGTGTGCAGCCGGACCAGGCGACGCTCCAACTGGCTCTGGATGTCCTGAATCTCGCCCGCAGCTTCGTTGGTGCGCTCGTCGGCGAGTTTGTGCAGGCGATCTCCCTCGTCCAGTCGTCGTGCCTCGATGTCCTCTTCGATCTGGCTGAGTCGCTCTTTGGCTGCTTCCTGCACCACGCCTAGGAGTTCGTTGCGCACCTCTTCGCCCTTCGCGGCGATCACCACGTCGCCCGCCGCTGCGAAGACGAGATCCGCCTTCAGGTTGCTGCCAAGCTGCGCCTCGATGCGCTCCTGGAGACGCTGAGCCTCGCTCATCACCATCTCGGTCTGGTGGGCGCGTTCGTCATCAAAGCGGGCGTTAAGCTCAGCCTGGGCTGTTTCCAGGCCGGTCAGATCATCCTGGCGCTCGGTGCGAACTTCGGCCTGCTGCCCTTCAAACTCAGCGCGAATCTGCGCCTCTTGCAGCGCCAGGTCCTCATCCAGACGGCGCAGGGCTTTCTGCCGCGCTTCTTCGTCCACATGGGTAATCACGTACTGGGCGAAGTACAGCACGCGATCCAGGTTGCGCCGGCTGACATCCAACAGGATGCCGAGATAGCTTGGCACGCGCCGCGTGTACCACACATGCGCGACGGGTGCGGCCAGTTCAATGTGGCCCAGGCGCTCGCGACGCACCGACGAGCGCGTGACCTCAACCCCGCACTTGTCGCAGACGATGCCGCGATAGCGCACGTTCTTGTACTTGCCGCAGTAGCACTGGTAGTCTTTCGTCGGGCCGAAGATCGCCTCGCAGAACAACCCGTCCTTTTCAGGGCGCAAACGCCGGTAGTTGATCGTCTCCGGCTTGGTCACCTCACCATACGACCAGGAGCGAATCTGTTCGGGAGATGCCAAACTGATGCGCAGTGCGCTAAAGTCTTTCGCCTCCAAGGCGTGTCCTCCTGTGCGCTTCTCTTACGGTATCCAACTGGTGTGACGTGAATCCACGTGATGGTCGAATCCGCTAATGGGTGTGGAGTTAGGCTTGTGCAGGGTGAGGATCGCGCCCACTCGCTGCCAAGCAAAAACAGCGCATGAAACCCGCGTTCCAGCGCTCAGATTGGTGATCCCGCCTCATGGGCTGGGGTGAAAATCCACTTGACCGACCCGTTCCGCTCTACCCAACCTGCGGGCCAGTGCAGCAGGGTGCCGCACCCACTTGGCTTCCCGGCGACCGAAGCACATCCCGCCCACATCCGGCCCAGCCAGCGTCGTGATCGCGTCGCTGCATTTGCCAAAACCTGATTATATCAAACTTGCCCCCCTCTTCCAAGCCTCTTTTTCTTAATTTTCTGCAATCACGCTAGGCTTGCCCCTGGATTGTGCTATACTAGGCGATCTTCGACCGTATGAAGTAGCTGAGGGGTCCACAAACAAGCTGTTGGCGTGTTTGTCCACCCATCCCTGGCCCTTCCCCCACAGGGGGCACAGCGGCGGCCCTGCTCCCCTTCCCCCGCGCTGCGCGGAGGAAAGGGGCTGGAGATGGGGAGCAATCCCAGCGGCCAGATAGCCGCCCCTCACAGGTCATTCGTGAACCCTACCTGAGGAGCCATCGTCATGAAGGCGGAAATCGTCACCATTGGCACTGAGTTGCTGCTGGGCGAGATCGTAGACACGAACTCAGCCTACCTCACCCGCCAATTGCGTGACATCGGCGTGAACATCTACTACCTGACCACGGTCGGCGACAACACCGAGCGCATTGCCGACGCCATTCGCACCGCGCTGGCCCGCTCCGATGTCGTCATCACCACCGGCGGCCTCGGCCCCACTGTGGACGACATGACCCGCCAGGGTGTTGCCCTGGCCACCAACCGCGAACTGGAGTTCCGCCCAGACCTGTTCGAGCAGATACGCGAGCAGTTCGAGCAGCTTGGCACCCAAATGAGTGACAACAACCGCGTGCAAGCCTACATCCCCGCCGGCGCGATCCCCATCACCAACCGGCTGGGCACCGCCCCTTGCTTCATCGTCGAGACCGAGCAGGGGGTTGTGATCAGTCTGCCCGGCGTCCCGCACGAGATGAAGGGCATCCTCGCCCAGACGGTGATTCCCTACCTGCGCGAGCGCATGGGCGGCAAGGGCATCATCAAGGCGCGCGTGCTGCGCACCGCCGGCATCGGCGAAAGCCTCATTGACACGCAGATCGCCGACCTGGAAACGTGGAGCAACCCCACCGTCGGGCTGGCCGCGCACACCGGTCAGACGGACATCCGCATCACCGCCCGCGCCGATACCGAAGCCGAAGCCGACGCGCTGATCGCCCAGGCTGAGGCGATCATCCGTGCACGGCTGGGCAGCTACATCTTCAGCACGGACAAAACCGAGTTGGATGAGGCGCTCGTCGCCCTGCTCCGCCAGCGCCAGCTTACACTGGCCGTCAGCTACGCCGGCCCTGAAGACGAGTCGTTCGCTCGCCACTTCCGTCACGACGATGTGGTTGTCGCCCGCATCCACGAGCCAGACGTGCGCGCGCTTGCCGCCCGGCTCGGTGAGGTCTCTGCGCCGCCCGACCACGGCCAGATCGCTCGCCACGAAGCGCGCCGCCTGCTGAACGACACCGGCGCGACGGTCGCCATCGCCTATGTGACCGACGACGAAGGTACCGGCATCGCCGCCCTCACGCGCGACAAAGAGCGCATCCGCCGCTACAAATTCGGCGGCGCTGATGTCGAGTCTCCTGTCTGGGCGGGGACGTGGGCAATTGGCATGGCCTGGCAGCTTGTGCGCGAGATGGACGCATAAATCTACCCGGCACGCTGCTGCCCGCTGGCGCGCTGGTGTTCAAGCTGGCCGAGGCGGGGTTGTTTCAATTCGGCAGGCTCGCCGCCTCAGCGACGCAGCCCGGCCTCGACCTCAGCCTGGCGCAGCTTCTGTAGCTCAAAGGCAGCCCGCGAGAGGAGCAGCGTCTGGAACATGCCGTTGGCCCATACGTGTTCCACCACAAAGCCGATCTTCTGCGCCATGCGCACGGCGCGGACATTGTCCACGCGCATATCCATGCGCAGCGCCTCGCACAACCCGGACGCAAACAGCGCCTCAGCATACGCACTCAGCGCCTCGCTGCCGTAGCCGTTGCCCCACAGATCGGTCTCGCCAATAACCAGCGCGCATTCCACACAGCCAGGCCGGTCATCGCTGGCGATGTAGAACTCGCCGATGGGACGCTCGTCTGACTCGCGCAGGCAAATGACAAAGTGCGTGCTGCACTCGCGCCCGTCTACATACCGCTGGAACCAGTCTTCCATGTCCTCGTCGTCGTACTGCATCCCCGCCAGGTTACCGCCGGGGCCGGTCACCTGTGGATCATTCCACCACTTCTTCAGGTACGGCGCATCGTCGCGCGCAGAGGGACGGATCGCCAGACGCTCACTCTGGACAAGTTGGGGCACGGGGGGAAAATCGGGCCTGTAATGGTTAGTCGTCATCGTCATCTAGCCTCAGCACAGCCATAAATGCTTCCTGGGGGACTTCGACGTTACCGATCATCTTCAGGCGCTTCTTGCCCTTCTTCTGTTTTTCCAGCAGCTTCTTTTTGCGGGTGACATCGCCTCCATAACACTTCGCCAACACGTCCTTGCGCAGCGCCTTGACATTAGCCCGGCTCACCACGCGCTTGCCCACCGCCGCCTGGATCGGCACCTCGTACAGTTGGCGCGGGATCAGCCGCTTCAGCTTGGAGACAAGCCGCTGCCCTTTGTTGAACGCCTCATCCTCGTGCACGATCAGCGCCAGCGCGTCAACTGGCATCTTGTTGACCAGCACGTCCAGCTTAACCAGCTTCTCGGCGCGGTACTCATCGAAGTGATAGTCCAGGCTGGCATAGCCGCGCGTGGCGGACTTCAGCCGGTCGTAGAAATCCACGATCAGTTCGGCCAGCGGAATCCTGTACCTGAGTTGCACACGCTTGGCGTCCAGGTACTCCATGTTCAGGTACTCACCGCGCTTACTGGTCACCAGGTCCATGATCGGCCCGATGAACTCCTCCGGCGTGAAGACTTCGATGGTCATCCAGGGTTCGCGGATTTCGGCGATGATGCTCTCGTCCGGCAGCTCGGATGGGCTGTGAATGGTGAGTATCTCACCGCTGCGCAGCACGACCTGATACTCCACGCTGGGCGACGTGGCCACCAGGTCCAGATCATATTCGCTCTCCAGCCGCTCCTGGATGATGTCCATGTGGAACAGCCCCAGGAACCCCACCCGGAAGCCGAAATTGAGCGCCAGCGATGTCTCCGGCTCGTAGACCAGCGACGCATCATTCAGTTGGAGCTTCTC
>JAGPFT010000167.1 GCA_018056405.1 Anaerolineae bacterium | reverse complement strand
GGGCACGGCGATCATCGCCAATACGGTGGCGTTGGCCACGCAAGAGCGCCGCCGGACTGTCGCTGTGATGAAGGCGATGGGGCTGAAAGGCTGGCGCGCGCTGGCGATGTTGCTCGTCGAGAACGGGCTGATCGGGTTGCTGGCTGGGCTGATTGGCACGGGCGTTGGTCTGCTGGTAACGGTCGTGGTGGTGCTGGCGGGGCCATCGCCCGGCGACCTCCAGCGCACGATTGAGTTCGATACGATGGGCTGGCTGGTGCTCATGTCAGTGACGGTCGCCATTGGCGCGGCGATGCTTTCGGCGTGGACGGCGATCCGCGAGCAGCCGCTGAACGTGCTGCGCTACGAGTAAGCCGCCAGTCAGCCAATACGTGCCCCGCTGTCGCGGTCGAAGAAGTAGAGACGCTCTGGCGGGAAGCGTAGATGGAGCAGATTGTCTGGCTTGGCCCGCGTGCTGAGCGGCATCCTGATGGTACAGCGCTGGCCGGCGACTGTAACGTAGACCAGTTGGGCTTGCTGCGGGAGGATCAGTTCGGTGAACTCCACGCGGGCAGGGATTCCGTGTTCGCTCAGTTCGATGTTTTCGGGGCGAATCCCCAACCAGACGGCCTGCCCCTGGCGCAAACCCGGCCTGATGGACAACACCTGAAATCCCCGGCCTTCCCAGGCATTGCCGAAGATGTGGCCCAGAAAGAGATTCATGGGCGGGGTGCCGAAGAACTGGGCGACGAAGGCATTCACCGGCGCTTCATAGAGAGCGTGTGCCGTGCCGATCTGCTCGATCTTCCCGGCGCGCATGATGGCGATGCGGTGTGCGAGGGCGATGGCCTCGGTCTGGTCGTGAGTCACGTAAACGGACGTAATCTGGTAGTAGCGTAGCAGCCGGTTCAGTTGGATGCGCGTGTCAACGCGCAGCTTGGCGTCGAGGTTGGACAGCGGCTCGTCGAACAGGAAGAGCTTCGGCTCGCGGGCCAGGCAGCGGGCTACGGCGACGCGCTGCTGCTCACCGCCGGACAGAGTGGGCGGCTTGCGGCTGAGCAGGTGAGTGACCTCAATGCCCATCACCTCGACGATGTGACGGATGCGCTCTGGAATCTTCTCCGGTTGGTGGCGCACGATGTCATAGAAACCGATGTTCTCGCGCGTTTCCATATGCGGGTAAAGGGCATAGGTCTGGAAGACCATGCCAATGCCTCGTTCGGCAACGGGGATGGCCTGGATGGGCACACCATCGTAGGTGATCTCGCCGCTGTCGGGCTTCAACAGACCGGCGATCACTTTCAGAAGCGTAGTTTTGCCGCAGCCCGACGGGCCGAGCACGCTCAGCGTCTCCCCGTTGCGAATGGTCAGCGACAGGTCGTCCAGCGCCAGGTTGCGGTCGGGAGGTTCCTGCGTGGCTTGCCGGCGGTCGGCGCTGTGGGTGCGATCAGCGTCGAAAATGCGCGCCGCAGGCACGGCGATTCGCCCCAGGTCAGACAGGTCTTGAGGACCGAAACGCTTGCTGACATGGCGCAGGACGATGGTCGGCATGGTCTGGCGGCTGACCTCCGGGCAGGGCAGCACTAGTCGTGCTCGTCGAACATGAGCAGCGCCCGGATGGAATGCAGGATGATGCCGGTGAACAGCGTCTGGATGCCGATGATCGCCAGCAGAATGCTGATCAGGGCGGTGCCGACGGCCAACGTCTGGTAATCGTTGTAGCGATCCACGACAATGACGCCGAGGGCCAGCCCCAGGATCAGAATGAGCAGGCCGGGCACGCCGAAGAAGATCAGCGGGCGGTGCTGACTGATCAGTACCAGAATGCCGTTAACCACCTGAAATCCGTGACCCAAGGGGTTGCGCTTGGGACGCTCGGCATACGTCACGCTGACGGGGACTTCCTGGATAGACAGACCGTGCTGCTGAGCCAGGAACTGCATCTCGGATTCCAGCGAAAAGCCCCCCTCTGGCCGGAAGGCAAGCGTCTCCAGGGCGCGCTGCGAAAGCGCGCGGAACCCGCTTTGCGAGTCCGTGATGGCGACCCCGGAGGCCAGATTGGTGGCCAGGGTGAGGGCGCGCTGGCCCCAGATGCGCCAGCGGGGAATGTGGCTGCGCACGCCGAGAAAGCGTGAGCCGACGACGACATCGGCTGCGCCCGCTTCGATGGGGGCGAGCAGGGCGGGAATCTCGGCAGGGTTGTGCTGGCCATCGGCATCAATGAGCACGACCAGGGCGGCCTTCATCTCGCGCGCCCGGCGCAGCCCCGTGTTGACGGCCTGGGCTTTGCCGAGGTTGTGCTCGTGACGAATGACGATAGCGCCCGCTTGCTCGGCGATGGCGGCGGTCTGGTCGTGCGAGCCGTCGTCCACGACGATCACCTGGTCCAGGTAGTGGCGGGTCTTGAGCACTACGCTGCCGATGAAGCGATCTTCGTTCAGCGCGGCGATGACAGCCACGCGCGGGTGGGTTTCTGGGTCAGTTAGGTGTTCCACGGCCTGTCTGGTCTCAAGGGATGCGGACTGCTCGCTTGTTGCGCTTGCTCATTGTTCTGAGAGCATTGTAACACGTTCTCTGTTGCCCGGTAGAGTGGGTGGGGTGCGTGCAAAGCCCTGTCAGGTAGTGGGCCATCTCCTGGAGCGTGGAATGCACTTTCTGGCGGTGCTGTGGCCCCCATCTCCCGGCCCCTTCCCCCGAAATGAGGGCAGGGGAGTCGCCAGGGTCGTGTTCCCCTCCCTCCGCGCAGCGTGGGGGAGGGATCAGAGATGGGGGGAATTCTCTGTGAAGTTCATAACAGCCTCTAGTTTACCTCACCCCCGCTCGGCCCCCTGGCGTGGGCCTCGCCGCCCCCTCTCCACACGCGGCGAGGGGGCAAGCCAAGCGTAGCGAGGCTGGGGGTGAGGTCCATGCTTCCACGTCAAACGAGTGGCTGATACCCTTTGCACGTACTCGACTGGTGCTGGCAGGTCGTAGTGCGGGCGTAGGGGAGCAAGCGTTCAGAGGGTGATGCGTCGCGGCGTGTTTCTGGTATACTTGCCGCTCCGGGTTTGGCGGATTTGTAGGCGAGGGAATTATGCGGACGGTTGCTCGCGTGCTGCGCTTCCTTGTGAATAGCGCGATTCTGTTGGTAGTGGTACTGAGTGTGGTCGCGTACCTGGTGTACGCGGCGAATGGCGTCCTCGACGAAGTAGAAGCTCGCGACCGGCGCGCCGATTACGACCGCCACATCGTCAGCACGGCGACGGCGATGGTGGGCCGCCTGACGGCGAAAGCGGTGACGGAGAACGGCCCGGCTCTTTCGCCGGAAGGTACAGCGAGTGCCGAGGTTGCCCAGCCGGCGCAAGGCACGCCAATGCCGACCCTTACCGCGAGTGAGCTGTTCCCTTCGGAGACTCCCACACCAACGTCGAGCAGCACGGCGACGCCCACGCCCAGCGCGACGCCGAGCGTCATGCCGTCCCTGACGCGCACGCCGCGCCCAACGGCTGAGCTTATGCTGGCGGCGACAGCGACGCCCGTCCCGCCGACCGCAACCCCGACCGCACTCCCGACAATGACGCCGATTCCGACGAACACGCCGCGCGTCTTGCCGCCAACCCCGATTCCGACGAACACGCCACGCCCGTCGCTGGTTGTGCCAGCCGGCGGCGAGACCGAGATCATTCGCATCAGCCTGACGCCGACTCCTCTCCTGCCGACGGCGACGCCCACTCTAACGCCGACGATCACCATCACCCCGACGCCAACTTACGTGATCGAGGGGACTTACGCGGTGCCTGTGCTCACGCCGGTCGTTCCGATTCCAGAGCGAGTGCCGCTGCTGGACACCGACCCCGATGTCGTCAACTTTCTGCTGCTGGGCAGCGACACGAGCGGCGGTGGTGTCGGGCGTACCGATGTGATCATTATCGTGTCGGTGAATAAGCGTGTGGGGTCGGTGGCGATGTGGCACGTGCCGCGCGATCTGCTCGTGTACATCCCGAACCACACGATGGAGCGCATCAATCTGGCTTTCGCACTGGGCGAGTCGAGCGGGTACCCTGGTGGCGGCTTCGGCCTGATGCAGGAGACGATCCTCTACAACTTCGGCATGGAGATCGAGCACTTCGCCCGCGTGGACTTTGACGACTTCATGCGCATCGTCGAGGAACTGGGCGGTCTGGAGATCAGCGTTGACTGTGCGATTGCCGACTGGCGGCTGAAGTCGCCGGAGCTAGACCAGACGGTTGAGGACAACTGGGAATACTACACGTTGCCCATTGGCCGCCAGCGCCTCGACCCCTATATGGCGCTGTGGTACGTGCGCAGCCGCATGACCACCAGCGACCTGGATCGCGGGCGGCGTCAGATGGACGCGCTGCGCGCCATGTGGTACCAGGCGCGCGAACAGGGTCTTTTCTCTCAGGTGACGCAGTTGTGGCCGGAGGCGGTCGAAGTCGTGCAAACCGACATGACCCTGGCCGACGCTCTGGCGCTGGTGCCGCTGGCGGTGAGCCTGGACATGAGCAGCATCGCCCGTTACACCGGGACGCGCGGAGTGCACTACATTCCCTTCCGAACGCCGGACGATGGCCGTGACGTGACACTGCCCAACCGGGAGGTGCTTGTCCCGCTCATTCAAGATTTCCTGACACCCCCGACAGCGAACCGGCTGGGGCGCGGCACGGTGAACGTGGTGGTTCAGGATGTCTCTGGCTATGGCATCGGCTTTGACCAGGTGGCCGTAGACCGGCTGGCCTGGGAGGGGTTCGCCGCCAGCATTGACACCTCTCGCGCTGAGCTGCGGCGCGATCTCTCCATTATCTATGACTATACCGGTCAGACGAAAAGCAGCGCGCTGGACGATCTAAGGCGGGTGTTGCGCGTAGGCGAAGAACAGGTTGTCGTGCAGCCTGATCCCAACCGGACGGTGGATTTCCGCGTGGAGATCGGTGGAGCGTACAATTCGTGCGTCTACGGCAGCGCGGCGGATGAGGTTGACGCCGGCCCGCCCATTCCTACCGGCACGCCGCAGAACGTAGGGTAGCAGAAGGCGCATAGGCATTAAGCTAAGCTGCCTCTCCCCCTAGCCCCCTCCCTGGCTCTGCCGGGGAGGGGGCTAGGGGGAGAGGCGTTCCGCCTGAGCGCTCTCGTCAGATGCCTTAACTTAATGCACATGAGCAGAAGGGGACATCAGGTGTTCGGCTCGCCGAGGCGGACAAGCGCGGCCTGCCCGGCGGTCAGATGGGTGATGGCCGTTTCGAGTGAGGCGACCTGATCAACCGGAAGGGTAGCGTAGACCGTGACCTCTGCCGCGAACTCCTCATCGGTGATCAACGCCTGGTGCTCAGCGAGCAGCAGCTTGAGGCGCTTGTAGAAGCTGTACGGGACGGCAATACCTACCGGTTGCCTCTCGATCTTCAGTTCGATGGGCAGCGCGGCGATAGCGTCTTTGGCGGCTCCCCCGTAGGCGCGAACCAGGCCGCCGGTGCCCAGCTTGGTGCCGCCGAAGTAGCGCGTCACGACGATGACCACATCGCCGAGGTCAGCGCCACGCAGGACGGCCAGCACCGGCGGGCCGGCGGTGCCGGCAGGCTCGCCATCGTCCGACATCCCCTCGGTCACACTGCCCCCGTAGCCGACTTTGAAGGCATAGACATGGTGGGTGGCGTCCGGCATCTCGTCGCGGACGGCCTGGATGAACTGCCTGGCCTTGGCGACCGTATCTGCGCGGCCAATGGTGGCGATGAAGCGCGAGTTGACGACGACGGTCTCAACGCGCGTCGTCTGGGCCGGTATCGGGTACCCGGTCATGGGACTCCTCTTCGAGCAACTGCTCTGGCGCGGCCCGGCGGAAGTAGGCGCGATAGGCCGCTGTTTCGTCTACGTGATCTGCAAAGGCGCTGAACAGGGCGCGGTCGCCCTCAGAGGGGGAGCCTGCTCCGGCTGCCAGCGTCAGGTTGTGGGCGGAGTCTTCGTGCCAGTCCAGCGCGCCGCACGAGCGCAGGTAGCGCAGAGCCAGCCGGACGGTCTCCGGCGGTTGGGCGACGGCCTCGGCCAGCGCGCAGGCGGTCGTAGCTCCCCTCTCGTGGGCGATGACGAATTTGGACAGTTCGATCAAGCGGCGCAGCACGGCGTCGCGGCTGACGAGCGGCGGGTCGGCCCCGATCAGCACGATGCGCCGGGGAGCCACTGCACGCAGGGCGTCGGACAGGGCTTGCGGGTTGCTGGGGGCGGTGAAAATGACGAGCGTCTCGCCTGGCTGGAGCGAGGACAGCGGCAGCCCTGGCGACTCGGCGCGGCGATACCCCTCAGCCCAGATGACGGCCTGGGGGTGCTCGCGCTGGATGTTGGCCAGTGCCTGGGCGGGGTGGGGGGATTGCCGCCGATCCACGACAAGGCGCGCGGGAGCCTGCACCGTGACCGGCGCAGAGGGCGAGGGCCGGTAGTCCACCAGGGTAAGCTGCAATTCTGACTCGCTGCGATAGGTACTGACTTGTACCTGAAATGCCAGGTCGAAGAGGCCCGCTGGTAGGGCGGCGCTGGCGCTGTTCCACCAGAGCACCCTTTGGCGGGTGCCTTCTTCGTCGCGCACCGTAAGCTGACGGTGCGCTTCCTCGCGCCCCAGGGTCGTGGCACTGTCCAGCAGAAGCCGCTCGCTGACCAGAATGGGGC
>JAGPFT010000166.1 GCA_018056405.1 Anaerolineae bacterium | reverse complement strand
CGCCGGTGATCAGCACAACCGAGATGCGCGTCACCTCCGGGCGCACTTCCAGCAGCGGGTGCAACGGCACGCCGGTGCTCTGCGCGGCCACGTTCACCAGCACATCGTAGGCGTGCTGCGCATACGGGCGACTGGCCAGTACAGCAGCCTGCGCCTTGCGCACCGACGACGCCGACACCGCCTCCAGGGCGCGCGTCACCTGGTTGATGTTCTTCACCGAGCGGATGCGCCGCCTGATCTCGCGTGTGGAGGGCATGGTTTACCTCATTCCCTTCTGCGCGGACGCCACCCTTAGTCGGCGGCGTGAAGCTCGGCCCACGTCTTGTTGAACTCGTCGGCGGCTTTCGTCAGCAGCGCAGCGATCTCATCGCTCAGCCGGTAGTCATCTGCCTTGAGCTTCTCCGGCAAGTCCGGGTAGTTGCTGTGCAAGTAGTTCAGGTACTCCTCTTCCCACAGCTTGACCTGAGCCACCGGCACCTGGTCAATCTTGCCGCGCGTGCCGGCGAAGATGAGTGCCACCTGGTCGAACAACGGCGTGGGGCGGTACTGCGGTTGCTTGAGAATCTCCTGCAGACGCATCCCGCGATCAAGCTGCTGCTGCGTCGCCTTGTCCAGGTCAGAGCCGAACTGGGCGAAGGCCGCCAGGCTGCGAAACTGCGCCATCTCCAGGCGCAGCCGCCCCGCCACACTCTTCATAATCTTGCGCTGCGCGTCGCCCCCCACGCGGCTGACGCTCAGGCCCGTATTCACCGCCGGGCGCACGCCGGAATAGAACAGGTCGCTTTCCAGGTAAATCTGCCCGTCGGTGATCGAGATGACGTTGGTGGGAATATAGGCCGACACGTCGCCGAGTAGCGTCTCGATGATCGGCAGCGCCGTCAGGCTGCCGCCACTGCGCTCCTCCGAAAGCTGCGCGGCGCGCTCCAACAGGCGGCTGTGCAGGTAGAACACATCACCGGGATAGGCTTCGCGTCCGGGCGGGCGGCGCAGCAACAGCGACACCTGGCGGTAGGCCCAGGCGTGCTTGGACAGATCGTCGTAGATCACCAGCGCGTCGCGGCCACGCTCCATGAAGTACTCGCCCATCGCGCAGCCCGCGTAGGGAGCGATATATTGCAGCGCCGCCGGATCGGACGCTGACGCCACCACGACGATGGTGTGATCCATCGCGCCGTACTCTTCGAGCGTCGCCACGACCCCGGCGACCTGGGCGCGTTTCTGCCCGATCGCCACGTAGATGCAGACCAGGTCTTCGTCCTTCTGGTTGATGATCGTGTCAATGGCGATGGCCGTCTTGCCCGTCTGGCGGTCGCCGATGATCAGCTCGCGCTGGCCACGCCCGATGGGAATCATGGCGTCAATGGCGCGCACGCCCGTCTGCACGGGCCGGAACACGTCCTGCCGCTCGATCACGCCCGGCGCGATGCGCTCGATGGGCATGTACTCCGACGTGGTGATCGGGCCTTTGCCGTCAATCGGGTTGCCCAGCACATCCACCACGCGCCCGATCAGGCCATCGCCTACCGGCACCGAGACAATGCGCCCCGTACCGCGCACTTCGTCGCCCTCTTTGATGTCAATGTAATCACCCATGATGATCACACCGACGTTGTCCTCTTCCAGGTTGAAGGCGATGCCCATCACGCCGTTGGCAAACTGCACCAGCTCCTGGGCGCGCACCTTGTCCAGGCCGGTGACGCGGGCAATGCCATCACCGACCTCATCCACTGTGCCCACCTCCACCGCCTTAAGCTCGCGCTCAAAGCGCTTGATCTGCTCCAACAGCCCCTGGGTGATTGTGTTCGTCAGCTCCGCCATATAAGAGTCTCTCCTCGCAGCCTGGGCCGCCCTGATCAACCCGCGAGCCAGGCCGCCTGCCAGCGCCCGCGAGCAGTGTCCCTGCCACAGACCAGGCGCAGCGGCTCGCCGCGCCCGTAAACATTGTTAAATATAGATCATTGAAGCAAATAATCAAAAATATATGATACTTTCTCCCCGGCGCTCTGTGATCCTGTCGCCGGGTGCGTGCAAGACTGTCAGCGACTCGCTGGACGCGAGGGCATTGACCTCACCCCCGCTCGGCGCTAACGCGCCTCACCGCCCCCTCTCCAGCATGGAGAGGGGGCAAGCCGAGTGCAGCGAGGCTGAGGGTGAGGCCAAGGAGCGCGACCCTGTTGCCTGACAGGTTTTGCACGCACCCCTGAATAGGGTCCACGAACAAGTTGTTGGCAATCGCCAGAACGCCTCTATCCCCCAGCAAAGCCAGGGGAAGGGAAAAACCGCTTGTCAGATCGTCCCCCCTCTCGCTCGGCTGGAGGGGGATGAAGGGGGGAGGTCTCTAGCAAGCATTTCTGAACTCCCCCTCGCAACAGGTTATTCGTGGACCGCCGTTCATGGGTGCATCTCACGATGGCGAAATACTCGAACCCAGGAGACGCAGAGGACGCGGAGATAGACTGACACTCTCTACAACCTATCTTTTCTCTGTGCTCTCTGCGCCTCAGCGGTGATCTTTTCCCCCAAGATGAGATACATCCCCGTTCATCACCCCTCCTGATCGTGATTATTATCAGGGTCGCGCCCGGCCAGCCGCGACACTTTGCGCCCGCCGCCCAACCCCACACTGCGCTGGTACGCCGCCCAGATCGCCCGTGAGATGACCGTGCGCAGCCCGCCTTTTTCCAGTTGGTAGAGCGCCTCCGCCGACGTGCCGCCCGGACTGGTGACCTCGTTGCGCAGCATCGCCAGATGGTGGCCCGCTTGCGCCGCATACTCGACCGATCCGCGCATCGTCTGCAAGACCAGTTTCTCGGCGATGTGGCGCGAAAAGCCGAGATGCACCCCGGCGTCCACCATCGCCTCCATGAACAGGAACACGTAAGCCGGGCCGGTGCCGCTCAGCGCTGTCGCCATGTCCAGATAGTCCTCGTCCTGGACAAAAATCTCTTCGCCGAACGCCCTGAGCAGCATCCGCGCCTGCTCGCGCTGCGCGTCGGGCACTTCGTCGGTGGCCGTCCATACGCTAATCCCCTGGCCGATGCGCGCCGGCGTGTTGGGCATCACGCGCACCACGCAGGCGTTCGCCAGCCCGTCGGCAATCATCTTAATCGGCGCGCCGGCGACAATGCTCACCACCAGCGAGCAGGTGCGCGCCCCGCTGCGCACCTCCGGCAGCACGCGGTCGAGCACCTGGGGCTTGACCGAAAGCACCAGGATGTCGGCCTTCGTCGCCCCTTCCAGGTTGTCGGTCGTGGTGCGCACCCCGTAGGTCACGGCCAGTTCTTCGAGCCGCTCCGGGCGCGGGTCAGCCGCGATGATTTGCTGCGGCTGCACCATGCGCTGCTTGAGCAGCCCCTGAATCATGGCCTCGCCCATGTTGCCGCTGCCAATAAAGGTGATAGTCAGGTCTCCAAACATCTCTCAAGTCCTCGCTCTGGCCAGCGGGCGAACCGCACGCAAGGGAAGGGCATCCGCCGTGCGTTCCCTCCGCAGCCAGCTCACCATCTTACCGCAAGAACGGCCCGATCAACACAGGCAATGCTGAATAGGGGTGTGTGCAAAGATTGTCAGTGATACGTGTGATGCTGGCAGTAGCCTCACCCCCAGCCTCGTCCCGCCAGCGCCGAGCGGAGGTGAGGTAAAGTGAAGAGCCACTCCAGGCTATACACCAACCTCAATGCCTGTCCGCCCCTTCCCCCAGCAAAGCCAGAGGAAGGGAAAAACCGCTGGCCAGATCATCCCCCCTCTCGCTCGGCTGGAGGGGGGATGAAGGGGGGAGGCCTCTAGCAAGCATTCCTGAACTCCCCCTCGCAACAAGTCGTTCGTGGACTCTCCTGAATACCGCCGGCGACCCGATCAGTATCATCGGGGCCTGCGTCAGGGCATCAGGTAGTAGGTCATATGCTGGAGGTGCGCCGCCGGATCAATGTACTGCACGCGCACGTTCGCCGGCACCGTCAGCGAGATCGGCGCGTAATTCAGCAGCGCGGTCACGCCCGCTTCGATCAGCCGGTGGGCTACAGCCTGCGCTTCGGCGGCGGGCACCGCGATCATGGCAATGCGGATTCCCAGGCGCTGGATTTCGGTGGCAAGCTGTTCCATCGGCAGGATGGTCAAGTCGCCGATGCGCTCGCCAATCAGCTTTGGGTCGGTGTCGAAGAGCGCCGCGACGCGGAACCCGCGCGCCTGGAAGCCGCGATAGTGGGCGATGGCGCGCCCCAGGTCGCCCACGCCGACGACGGCCATCAGCCATTCGTGGTCTACCTTGAGGATGTGGCGAATCTGTTCGTGAAGATAGCGGACGTTGTAGCCCGTGCCCTGCTTACCAAACTCGCCGAAGTGCGACAGGTCTTTGCGAATCTGCGCCGAACTAATCCCCAGCCGCTCGCTCAGTTCATGGGAGGACGTGTATTCTTTCTCTTCCTGGATCATCTGGCTCAAAGCACGCAGGTAAATCGGCAACCGCCCAATGACAATATCTGGGATGCTGGCTCTGGTACCCATCCGGCAGCGGCTCCTTTCGCGGTTGGTGGTCCAGATCTCGCACCAAGCCGATGATAGTCAGGGAAATAGGGGAAAATGTGAAGAACATAACAATCGTAGCACGCTTCATTCATAAGAACAATAATTTTCAGAAAAATTCGCAAACCGGGTTGCCTCGCCCCGCCGCCTACGCTATGATCCGCGCCATCGTCACCCGCACGCAAAGCACAATCGCCGATGCCCCCCTCGCCACTATCCATCCGCCGCCTCTCGCGCCGCGACTTCCTCGGCCTGACCAGCATGGCCGCCATTGGTGGGGCGTTGACCTGCGTGGGCGCGTCCCTCGGCTACCTGGCCACTGACCATCTCAGCCGCGCCCGCCGGACACCGCTCCCCACACAGCCGCCTGCCACGTTCTCCCCGTACTCCAAGCAGATCGACCGTCCCGGCATCCTGGAACGCCAAGACTGGAACGCGCGCGAGCCAGATCACAGCGCGGAGAACGAGCGCGGCTTTTACGGCCCCGACAACCGCGAAGGTTGGCGCGTCTACGAGGGCGACCTGCGCGCCGTGTACCGCACGGTCGTCGTGCACCATTCCGTGCTCTATGAGACTGACGATCCCGCCACCATGCGCGCCATCCAGCAGCAGCACATGGAATTGCGCGGCTGGGCCGACATCGCCTACCATTTCGGCGTCGGGCAGAACGGGCAAGTCTTCGCCGGACGCCCGCTGGACGTGCGCGGCACGCACGTCGAGGGCTTCAACACTGGCAGCGTCGGCGTCGTCTTCCTCGGCGACTTCAGTCTGAACGTCCCTACCCCGGCCCAGCTTGAAGCCGGTCGCCGCCTGATTGACTGGCTGGCTCTGCGCCTGGAACTGACCCATCTGGCCGGTCACAGTGACTTTAACAGCGACACCGACTGCCCCGGCCAATATCTGCGCGAAGCGCTGAGCGCCCTGGCTCAATCCGCAGGGCTGGCCCTGGGCACGGGCGGCTACGTGTCCGACCCGGTGTAGTTTGCCGCAAGCCCGGAATCAAATAGCGCCCCGGCAAAGGGGCGCGCTGTCCGCCTGACCTGCACTTACGCGAATTCACGGCGACCGCGATACCACACGAAGGCCGCCGCCAGCATCACCACCAGCAGCGCCGCCGCACCAACCGCCAGCACCGAAGGCTCACCCTGGCCCGGCAGGTCGTCGGCAGGCGGGTAGCCGGTAGCTGGCAAGCCCGTCGGCACGAACACCTCGCCGACCGCGCTCTGCGTGAATGGCCCTGCTGGCCCCGTCCCGGCCAGGATCACCTGATTGACCAGCACGCCGTTGGCCGGGCCGCGCAGCACCGTCGTATGCACGCGCATGGCGACCGTCTGGCCCGGACGCAGTTTCGGCATAGAGAAAACTGCCGCCCGAGCGCTGATGACGACTTCCCCGTACTCAGTATCGGCGCTGTCAAGGCGAAGCTCATCGCGCAGCGTATTGGTCACCAGCAGATCGGTGCCTGCCGAAGCACCGGTATTGGTCAGCGTGATCACCCAGGTCACCGCTTCGCCCGGCAGCCCTAGCGCTCCCTCCGGCAACTCAGCGGCAACCGTCAGCGTCCCCTGGAAATCGGCACCGCGCACTCGCAGCACAAAGCTCGGCGCGCCGGCCAGGGAAACAGTCTGCTGCCCAGGCACACACGGCGCATTCCCCGCCGCCCAAGCGCCTGCCCCCCCAGCGAGCCACAACGCCAGAAGCGTCACGCCCGCCAGCGCCAGTAATCTGCGCATGATCCCCCTCGGACAGATAGTGAAGAACGACCCCTTACTCGTCATTATACCCTCTTCGCCGCCGTCTGTAAAAGAAGGAGAAAGAAGGAGGAGCGTGCAAAACCTGTCAGGGTGGGGCGCTGCTCTGCTGCGCGCCGGTTGGCCTCACCCCCGCTCGGCGCTGACGCGCCTCGCCGCCCCCTCTCCATGCATGGAGAGGGGGCAAGCCGAGCGCAGCGAGGCTGGGGGTGAGGTCCATGCCCTGCGCCCAGCGAGTCGCTGTCAACCTTTGCACGCACCCGTCGCAACGCCTCGACTGAGAGACCGTTTGAGAAGTCTTTCTAACCCCTATCCCCCTGGCCCCCTTTCCCCGCAAGCGGAGAAAGGGGGAGCAAGCTCAAGTCCCTCCCTGCTGGCGGGGAGGGATTTAGGGTGGGGTTGTCCTTCTTCTCAAATGGCCTCTGAGCGCAAGGAACCGCCATTGT
>JAGPFT010000165.1 GCA_018056405.1 Anaerolineae bacterium | reverse complement strand
GCAGGGAGGGACTTGAGTCTGCTCCCCCTTTCTCCGCTTGCGGGGAAAGGGGGCCGGGGGGGATAGGGGTCAATCAGGCCCAACGGCGCACCCATTTCCGCCCTGATGTACTGGCTTGGCTGGGAGAAGGGGCCGGGGGATGGGGGCCTTCCGACAACTGCCTGACCACTCGTTTGTGGATTCCCCTCACGCGACGGCTGGCAAGAACGGGAACTGTGCGTACAATACGGGGTTGAAGCGCCGCAGTACCCGGAACGGTTGCTCTGAACCGCATACACGAGGCCATCTGCCCCATGTCGCACATACGACAGGACTTTCTCCGCACCCTGGAAGCCGGCACTGTCGGCCTGTTCTTTGTCCAGGCCGTGCGTTTCACTTATGCTGCGCTCTACGCGCGTGCCAGCAGCGCCGACCTGGTGGGGCGCGTGCCCGACCCGGCGACGATCAGCGGCGTGCCGGGTGTCGTCCAGTGGGCGACTGTTCAGGAAGAGATTGTCCTCCTGGCCGGCTTGTTGCTTCTGCCGCTGCTCAGCCTGATCATTCGTCGCTGGCGCTGGAGCCTGCCTTTTGCCGTGATCCTGGTGGCATTGGGGCGCTCGATGGCCCTGCAAGCGGCTGACTTCCAGGTGCCTGCCGCATCGCTGGTTGTCGGGGCCGGGCTGCTCTACCTGGCCCTGCTTGTGATGCGGCGGCCCGCCTTCTTCCCGTCGGCGCTGCTGCTTGGCTTCGCTGGCGATCAGATCATCCGCGCGCTGGGCGACACGTTCGACCGTACCTGGCAGCGCAGCTACCGGCTGGACATCGCCGGTCAGGTAGATTTCGAGATGGGCACGCTCATCGCCGGGGCGGCTATCGCGCTCATCCTGCTCTCGGTGTTGCTGTGGTACCTGGAACGGCGCTCTGCCGAAGCCGCGCGTCGCAAGGAAGGCTACGCGCCTCCGTTGGCCGGGCAGATGAACGCCTGGGGCGGTCTGGCCCTGGGCGCGCTGCTGTTCCTCGAATTCACTGTCCTGGCCCTGCCGAACGCTGCCGCCCGCTGGTCTGGACTGGGCTACAGCGCGTTGGTGCCCTGGCTGCTGGCGGCCACTACGCTGCCCCTGGTGCCGGAGGTGCGCGACCAGGCGCGGCGCTTCGCCGGCATGTTCGATACGGTGTGGCGCGGCTGGCTGTGGATGTTGCTGCTCGGCCTGTTGCTGGTCACAGGGCGTCGCTACGATGGCCTGCTGGCCGGTTTGGCCCTGGTTTTCGCCCAATTTCTGGTCGGCCTGACGTTGTGGTGGCTGTTTGACGTGGGGCTGCCTCGCCACAACCTGACCGGCA
Source organism: Anaerolineae bacterium (assembly GCA_018056405.1). Taxonomy (GTDB): domain Bacteria; phylum Chloroflexota; class Anaerolineae; order Aggregatilineales; family Aggregatilineaceae; genus UBA2029. The sequence goes on along the minus strand of JAGPFT010000165.1, from coordinate 5,427 downwards.
TTGCCATGTTGCTGTGCCCGATCAGCTTTGGGGCGCTGGCCGTCGGCGACTACTTCACCTACGACTACGCCTTCGTGCGCGACCTGGCCGAGCCGTACCAGAACGTGGACGACTTGCTGCGCTCCTTCCGGGGCATGGGGCTGGGCCTGGCGCTGGTCGCCGCGCTCGTGCTGTCCATCCCCATGATTCTGTGGCGGCGGCGCATCCCCTGGCGTGGCGGGCGCGGACTCTACACCCTGGCCGGGTTGTTACTGGTGGTCGGGGCGAGCTACGCTGGGGCTGTCGCCGCGTCGGGCAGTATCATCCGCCGCCCGGCGAACGCCGATTGCCTGCGCATCGCCACTTTCAACATTCACGGCGGCTACTCGCAGTTCTTCGACCCCAACCTGGAGCGTGTCGCCCAGCTTGTCGAGCTAAATGGTGTGGATATCCTGCTGCTGCAGGAAGTGGACACCGGGCGCATGGCCAGCTTCGGCGTGGATCAGGTGTTGTGGCTGGCCCGACGGCTGCGCATGGAGTCTGCTTTCTACCCGCAGAATGAGGCCCTGCAGGGCATCGCCGTGCTCAGCCGCGTGCCCATCGAGACCGTGCGCGGCCTGCGTCTGTCCAGCGATGGCAACCAGGCGGCGGTCATGCAGGTGACGCTCAACCCGGAGCGGCTCGTCGCTGATCCGCTGGCAAGCGGGTTGGGGCCGCTGTATGTCTACAACGCCTGGCTGGGCTTCCGCGTCGCCGAGCGCGACGGCCAGCCGATCCCCGAAGGTGAGCAAGACCAGAACCGCCAGTACCGGCAGATGCTCGACTGGATCGCTGCCTGGCACAACCCCGCCTGGAACGACCGCATCGTCGTTGGCGGCACCTTCAACTTTGGCCCGGACTCGCCGTTATATCGCGGCCCGGATTCGCCGCTCTATGCCGCGCTGGGCAACCCGGCCCTGCAAGACCCTGTCGCCAGCCTGCGCGCCGAAGAAGCCATGACCGTCTTCCTGGTGGACGGCACTGCCGCCCGCTTCGACTATCTCTGGACGTACCGGCTGCCGCTCACCGGCGCGATGGTAGACCAGAGTCCCGAAGCGGCGCGCACGTCCGATCACCGCTCGACCATTGTTGCCGTCAGCCGCCGCGAGGGTATCGTCTGCCCGCCATAGGTGGCTGGCACGCCGTACCATTGCACCGCTAAGGAGTAGCCCTGTTGTCCAGCCCTGCCCAACCCTCTTGCACGCCGCTCGGCGATGGCCTCGTCCTGCGCTCGCTTGCCTCGCCCTTTGACGCCGCCGAGGCCGAGCGCTTGGCTATCTTCAACGCCGCTGTTCACCAGGACGAGCGGGTTGCCGAGGTGACGCGCGGCCTGACCCTGTACTATCCCGATTCGCGCCCGGAATACTGGCTGATCGTGGAGGACACGACAACCGGGCAGATTGTCTCGTCGCTGTGCCTGATTCCCTGGACGTGGCACTACGCAGACGTGACGCTGCGCAGCGGGGAAATGGGCATCGTCGGGACGCTGCCAGATTACCGGCGGCGTGGACTGGTGCGCGCGCTCGACCGGCGTTTCAAGAGCCTGCTCAATGAAGGGGAGTTTCACCTCAGTCACATCCAGGGTATTCCCTACTTCTACCGCCAGCTTGGTTATGAGTACGCGCTCCCGCTCGAAGGCGGCTGGCACCTGCGGCTCGACCAGGTGCCGGACAAGGCGGTGGTGCTCGCTGGGCGGAGTTGCTTCCGCCGGGCCACGCCGGACGATGTGCCCGTGCTTGCCCGCCTGTACGACGAAGCCGCGCATCACCTGGACATCAGCGCGCCGCGCGACGAACGTACCTGGCGTTTCTTGCTGGAGCACGAGCCGCTCACGGCCCACGCATCCGAGACCTGGCTGCTGCTCGATCAGGATGGCAAGCCATGCGGGTACTGGCGCGTGGCGCGTTTCGGCTTTGGCGAAGGGCTGATCGTTGACGAGGCATCCTGGCTCTCGCTGGACGCGGCGAAAGCCGTCCTCGGCAAAGTCAAGGCGCAGGCAGAGGAGCGCGGCAAGCCGTTCATCCGCCTGTCCGCCCCAGACGGCAATCCGCTGGTCGCCGTTGGGCGGGCCTGGGGCGCACAGAACGCCGGGCGCTACGCCTGGCAGATTCATGTGCCGGATGCTGTTCGTCTGCTGCGCCAGATTGCGCCGGTATTGGAGCGGCGGCTGGCGGCGAGCTTCCTGGCGGGGAGCACGCGAGTCGTTTGCCTTGACCTGTACCGCGAGCAGATCGTCCTGCATCTATCTGAGGGTAAAGTGACGCGCGTGGAGAGAAGTTCCATCGGGGATGTCGAAGGAGCGGCGTGTCTGGCGCTGCCCCCCAATTTGCTCGCGCCGTTGGTATTCGGCTGGCGCGGACGCGCGGCGCTGGCGGCTGCTTACCCTGACGTGAGCACATGGGGCGACGCTGAATTGTTCGCCGATGTGCTCTTCCCGCCGATGACGGCTTTCTTGCAGACGCAGTATTGAGCGTTTTTGGGTGGTTGGTTCTTGGTGGTTGGTCCTTGGTTTTTGGTAGCTGGTTCCTGGGGAAGGCAGCGCCGCTTCGGGTATGTTCTACCAAGCACCAACAACCAATAACGAATCCGCCCCCCCTCAGCGATCCCCAAAGACGACTTCGCCCGCTTCGATGGCCGCCAGCGCGCGCTGCGCCGCGTCTTGCGCGGCAACCTGTTTGCTGTGGCCGACTCCCACCCCGCACACCTTCGTCCCGATCAGGACTTGCACCGTGAACTGCTTGGCGTGGTCGGGGCCGTAGCTCTCGACGGTGCGGTAGGCGGGCGTTTCGCCGAGCGTCGCCTGGCTCCATTCCTGCAGCAGACTCTTGGCGTCCTTCTCAGCGTCGCGCTCCAGCATATCAGTCAGAGCCGGTTCCAGCAGCGGCTCGACAAACGCGCGCGCAGCGGGCATTCCCTGATCCAGATACAGGGCGCCGATCAGCGCTTCGAACGCGCCGCACAGGTTCTTCGGACGATGGCGCCCCCCAGAGTCGTCTTCGCCCTTGCCCAGCAGCAACGCCTCGCCCAGCCGGTAGCGCGCCGCGAACGAGGCCAGCGCCTCCGTCCGCACGAGTCCGGCGCGCAGGCGGGTGAGCCGGCCTTCGTCCATCTCTGGGAAGCGATCATACAGCCACGCCCCGGCGATGAAATCCAGCACAGCATCGCCCAGGAACTCCAGTCGCTCGTTGTCTTCGAGGGAGTGTTCGGGGTGTTCGTTCAGATACGACCGGTGCGTGAGCGCGCGCTGCAACAGCGAGAGGTTGTGGAACTCGACGTTGAGCCGTTCTTGAACCCTGGTTAACTCAGTCATAGGTGTTTGCGCGTGTTTGCGGCAAGGCGCAGGCGCAGCCCGGACTCAACCGGCGCTCGCTGAACATTGCGTCTCGAGTCCAGGCATGACGCAGCGCCCATTCCGATCCATCACTAGTACATCAGGGCGGAAATAGGTGCGCGGTTTGGCCTGATTGACCCTATCCCCCCGGCCCCCTTTCTCCGCTCGCGGGGAAAGGGGGAGCAGACTCAAGTCCCTCCCTGCTGGCGGGGAGGGATTTAGGGTGGGGTCAACCATCGAACAGCCCCTGGTGGACTTCCGCCAACGTGCACTAGGTAAATGAGACACGGATGACCAGCCGCCCCAGCCGCAGCTCGTCATTGTCGCGCAGGATGCGCGGCTCGTAGGGCATCAGGCGCTGGCCGTTCAGGTAGGTGCTGTTGGCGCTGCCCATATCGCTGACCACCACTGTGTCGTGGTCGCGCATCAGCACCAGGTGATTGCGCGACACGCCCTTTTCCAGCGCTCCATACGGCGAAAGGTCTACGTCTGGCATGGCCACACCCGGCTCGTTGTGAGCGCGCCCCAGGACAATCTCGCGGTCAATGTCCAGGACGATCACTGCATCCGAATCCCGGAAATGCAGGCGGAGCTTACTATTGCGGTCGAAGTAGGCCGTTCCCCAACGGCGGCGTGGCTCAATCGCCTCATAAAGCGCATCGCTCAAACGGCCAGTCGCGTCGCGCTCGGCGTCCGCGAGAGCGTTGGGCAGGATATGGCCGCAGGAGTAGCAGTAGGCTTCCACATCGGGGTTTGAGCGGCCACAATGGGGGCAAACTTGCATAGAGTGATCATCCTTCGCCTAAGAGAACACCGCGAGCCTTACAGTGCACTATGATACGTGCTCGGCGGCGAAAATACAATGGAACAAACTGGAAGGGGCAGGGTAATCGCATCAAAAGAGGCTGGGCTGAGCTGATGGACCTCACCCCCCGCTCGGCGCTGGCGCGCCTCAATCACCCTGGGCTTTCGCCCTCCGCCAGCCCGCCATTGTCCGCTACGGCCCCCGCGATCAAGTCCTGCACGGAGAGGGCCGGAACGCTCTGGCCGGTGCGCAGCCACATCAGGAACTCGACATTGCCCGCCGGCCCCTTGAGCGGCGAGCGAATCAGCCCGCCCACTGCGAACCCCTCTGCCTGCGCCGCGTCCAGCACGTCGGCCAGCACGCGGCGATGCGTCTGCGGGTCGCGCACCACGCCCCCTTTGCCCACCTGTCCCCTGCCAGCCTCGAACTGCGGCTTGATCAGCAGGATGAGATCTGCCGGGCCGCTCAGCCAGCCACGCACCACCGGCAGCAGGTAACGCAGCGAAATAAATGACACGTCGGCCACGACCAGACTCACTGGCTCGTCCAGCGCTGCCACGTAGCGCGCGTTGGTGCGCTCCATCACCACCACACGCGGGTCGGAGCGCAGCCGGTAGTCAAGCTGCCCGTAGCCCACGTCAATGGCGTAGACGCGCCGCGCGCTGTGTTGGAGCAGGCAGTCGGTGAACCCGCCGGTGCTCGCGCCCACGTCGGCGCACACCCGGTCGCGCGCGTCCACCGCGAAGGCCGCCAGCGCAGCGGCCAGCTTTTCGCCGCCGCGACTGACAAAGCGCGGCGTCTGGCGCACTTCGACCGCCGCCCGGCGCGGCACGCGCATACCGGGCTTGTCGCGCACTTCGCCCTCAACGCGCACCTCGCCCGCCATGATCATGCGCCGCGCCGCCTCACGGCTGGGGGCCAGCCCCCGCTCGGTGAGCAATACATCCAGCCGTACCTTGTCCGCCATCCCTTTGCCCTGTCTCCGCTTCAGCGCGGCGAGTCTACCGCATCGTCCGGCGCGCTCCCACCCCGCGCCGAACCAGGGTGCATGAACACCCTGTCTCCAGGGGAAGTTCGGGAATGCCCGCTGAACGCCTCTCCCCCTCAATCCCCCTCTCCAGCCGAGCTAGAGAGGGGGACTTTGATCGCAGACGCCGTATCTTCCCCCTCCCTGGCTCTGCCGGGGAGGGGGCCAGGGGGAGGGGCCTTCTGCCGCACCAGACTTCCGAAGTTTTTGGAAACTTCGGAAGTCTGATCGCCGCCCGCCCCTAGG
>JAGPFT010000164.1 GCA_018056405.1 Anaerolineae bacterium | reverse complement strand
GCGCAACATGCACACGGTGTCGCTGACGGGCACGACCATCCCCCATGAGGTGACGCGCCGCCGCGCCGGCCCGTCACCTCATGGGGGATGGTCGTGCCCGTCAGCGACACCGTGTGCATGTTGCGCCGCGCGCGCTCCGACGCCTTGCGGATGGCATCGGGAACGCCGCGCGCCTTGCCGACGCCGATACCCACCTGGCCCCTGTTATCGCCGACAACCACCACTGAGCGGAAGGCAAAACGACGGCCACCTTTCACCACTTTGGCGACGCGGCTGATGTCTATGACGCGCTCGTCGAGTTCGTCTCGTTCCTCTTCGCGTCGTGGTTCTCGTCTTCCCATGGTTCTCTCCAAAAGTCAGCCCCCTGGGCCAGGCCGGGCACGGGGTGCGCCCTGCCTGGCGACCGGGTGCACTCGTCCTAGAACTCTAACCCAGCGGCGCGCGCGCCGTCGGCCAGCGCCTTGACCCGACCGTGATAGCGATAGCCACCCCGGTCGAAGACAACTTGCTTGATCCCAGCGGCCTGGGCGCGTTGGGCGACCAGCTCACCGACCAGCTTGGCGGCGTCCGTCTTGGACTTGCCCTCAAGCTGCCCACGAAGCTCACGGTCAATGGTAGAGGCCGAGACCAACGTGCGGCCGGCCACGTCGTCAATGACCTGGGCGTAGATGTTGCCCAGGCTGCGGAACACATTCAGGCGCGGACGCTCTGGCGTGCCAGCAACTCTGGCGCGGACACGGCGATGACGGCGTTGGCGCGCGATACGCGATTTCTCACTCATGGATTCACTCTCTACGCACTACAGCCTAGCCAGCCTTACCCGCTTTACCCGCCTTACGACGGATGTGCTCACCATCATAGCGCACCCCTTTGCCCTTGTAAGGCTCCGGGGGCCGCAGCCCGCGAATGTTGGCTGCCAACTGGCCGACCACCTGTTTGTCTATCCCGCTGATGCGCACGATCCGGCCACGTTCTTCGACGGCGAAAGCCACATGAGGTGGCGGTTCAACCGGGATGGGGTGCGAGTAGCCCAGGTGCATCACCAGGGTCTTGCCTTCCATCTCAGCGTGGTAGCCGACGCCTTCAACGACCAGCAGGCGCTCGAAACCGGCGCTGACGCCCGTCACCATATTGGCGATCAGGGCGCGCGTCATGCCGTGAAAGGCGCGGTGCTGACGCTGGTCGGACGGGCGCTCGACCACGATCTGGCCGTCCTCTTGCTTGATGACCATCTCGGCGGGGAACGTATGATGCAGTTCCCCCTTCGGACCCTTGACGGTCACCTGGCTCCCGTCAATCGTCACCTGAACCTTGTCCGGGATCGGAATAGGTTTCTTCCCAATACGTGACACGGTTCCTATCCTTCCTTCAACATGCGGACAATAAGCTGCATCAGGAATGTGGGCCGGGCCAGGATGTGGCGTAGAACTTCTGGGCGAAGAGGAGAAGCACCCCCTTCCACTTCCTCGACCAGAGCCTCTACTGGCACCCGTCGGCCCAGGCTAGGCGTACCCTCGGCGCTGTGCTCCGCCTTTACCAGACGTAGCACAACACCTCGCCACCAACACCCTGACGCCGCGCCTGCTGGCCGGTCATGATGCCGCGCGGCGTGGTCAGGATCGAAATGCCCATCCCGCTGAGCACCCAGGGGATGTCGTTCTTGCCCACGTACACGCGGCGACCGGGCTTGCTCACGCGCTTGAGATCGCTAATGACGGGGCGGCGTTCGCGGCGGCTGCCCCAGTACTTGAGGGTGATCACGATGGTCGGAGCAGGCTTGCCCTCTTCGACCACCACATCGGCAACGTACCCCTCGTCCTTAAGAATCTGGGCAATGGCCAACTTGGTCTTGGAATGCGGGATAGCCACTGTGCTGTGCCCAGCCATGATGGCATTGCGAATCCGGGTCAACATATCAGCAATAGGATCGCTTAGCATGGTTTGCTCCGGTCAGTTACCAGCTAGACTTGACCACACCAGGAATCTGGCCTTCGAGCGCCAACTCCCGGAAGTGGATGCGGCACAACCCAAAGCGGCGTATATAGCCACGCGGACGACCGCATACTTTCCCCGAATGGGGGTCTACGTACTGGCAGCGATTGCGCACGCGCACCTTGTACTTGCGCCGCGTCTCACGCGCTACCATAGACTTCTTGGCCATCGAGACCTTCCTTCCTCACCAGCGAGAATGGCCTGACACACTAACCGTGACTTACTGCTCGCGGAACGGCATGCCCAACAGTTTGAGCAGGCGGCGTCCCTCTTCGTCGGTGCGCGCGGTGGTCACGATGGTGATCTCCAGCCCGCGCACCTTGTCAATCTTGTCGTAGGCGATCTCCGGGAAGAGCAACTGCTCGCGCAGGCCCAGCGTGTAGTTGCCACGCCCATCGAAGGCGTCCGGGCTGACGCCGCTGAAGTCGCGCGTGCGGGGCAGGGCGACGTTCATCAGGCGGTCGAGCAATGACCACATGCGCTCGCCGCGCACATCCACCTTGACGCCGATGGCGCGCCCTTCACGCAGCTTGAAGCTGGCGATGCTCCGCCGGGCGTGGGTGATGACCGGTTGCTGGCCGGTGATCAGGCGCAGGTCTTCGACCGCACCATCGAGCGCCTTGGCGTTGTCCAGGGCTTCGCCGACGCCGATGTTGACCACGAGCTTGGTCAGGCGGGGCACCTGCATCACGCTGGAATAGCCAAACTCTTCCATCAGAGCCGGAACGACCTCAGTGCGGTAGCGTTCCCGCAGACGATTGCTTGCCATAGTCTGTGACCTCACTTGGCGGAGACGGCTAGTCTATGTCGGCGCCGCACTTGCGGCACACGCGCACTTTTTTGCCGTCTTCCGTCATCCGATAGCCGACCCGCGTTTTCTCGCTACACTGGGTGCAGACGATCATCACGTTGGAGAGATGGATCGGCGCTTCAAACTCGATGATGCCCGGCTGAACCTGGCCGCGCCCGGCCTGAACCGGCTTCTGGTGCTTCTTGACGACGTTGACGCGCTCGACCACCACCCGGTCTTTCTTGGGGATCACGCGCAGCACCGCGCCGCGCACACCCTTATCTTTACCGGCGATCACCTCAACCGTATCGCCTTTTTTGATCCGTTGCATTGCTGCCTCACTCCCATCTCGCGCCGGCCCACAGCCGCGCTAGAGCGTCTCTGGGGCCAGCGAGACGATCTTCATGAACCCCTTTTCGCGCAGCTCGCGCGCGACCGGGCCGAAGATGCGCGTGCCGCGCGGGTCTTTGGTGTCGCCCTGCAAGATGACCGCGGCGTTGTCGTCGAACTTGATGTACGACCCGTCGCTGCGACGGTACTCTTTCGCTGTGCGGACGATGACCGCGCGCACGATCTCGCTCTTTTTCACCGCGCCCTGCGGCGCTGCCGACTTGACCGTGCCGATGACAATATCGCCCACCGTGCCTGTCTTGCGCCGCGAACCGCCAGTGATGTGTATAACCAGGATTTCACGCGCGCCGGTGTTATCGGCAATCTTCAGTCGTGACTCGTGTTGGATCATTGCTCTTCCGCCTCGTCAAGTGTCGCAGGCAGCGCCTCTTCTTGCCCTGGTGCTTCCAGCACCGTCTCCACCGCCCAACGCTTGTTCTTGCTGATGGGGCGGCTTTCGACGATGCGCACCAGCGCGCCCACCGGGATGGCGTTGGTTTCGTCGTGCGCCATGTATTTTTTGGTGGTATGCACGACCTTTTTGTACAGGCGGTGGGGATGCACCCGCTCGACTTCCACGACCACCGTCTTGTCCATCGAGTTGCGGATCACACGGCCCTCCAGCCGTTTACGAGTGTTAGGCATCGGTGTCCTCCTGGCGGACAAGCTCCGCTGCCAGCCGGCGCTCGTGCTGAATGGTCAGCAGGCGCGCGATCTCTCTCTTGAGCTGGCGAATGCGCGTATAGTCCTCTAGCTGGCCGGATGCCCGTTGGAAGCGCAGGTTGAACATCTCCTGCTTGGCGTCATCGAGCGCCCCGGCGATCTCGGCGTCGGTCATCCCGCGAATTTCGGCTGTCCTGCGCATTACGAGACCTCCTCACCGCTGATCGGGTCTGTACGGCGGACAACCCTGGTGGCAATCGGCAGCTTGTAGGCTGCCAGGCGCAGGGCTTCGAGCGCGGTCTCGTCGTCCATACCGGCCATCTCGAACATGATGCGCCCTGGGCGCACCACTGCGACCCAATGATCCACCGATCCCTTCCCCTTCCCCATGCGGCTTTCTGCGGCGCGCTTGGTCACTGGCTTGTCGGGGAAGATGCGAATGTACACGCGCCCACGCCGCCGGATGTGGCGCATGATGGTACGACGGACAGCCTCGATCTGGCGGCTGGTGATCCAGGCTGGCTCAAGCGCCTGCAACCCGTAGTCGCCAAACTGGACGGTGTTGCCGCGCCCGGCCACGCCTTTCATCCGCCCTCGAAACTGCTTGCGGTGCTTTACCCGCTTTGGCATTAACATGCTCGTCTGCTCCTCGAAAGTCAGAATGCCCCACCGCCAGCCACCGGCAGCGGCCCCGGCGTTCTGCCTATTGGCTCACATAGACATCGGTCGGCTCGGCCTGGCGCTTCTCTTCGCCGAGGACTTCGCCCTTGTAGATCCAGACCTTGACGCCAATCCGCCCGTAGGTCGTCAGCGCCTCGGCAATGGCGTAGTCAATGTCCGAGCGCAGGGTAGCACGGGGCACCTGGCCTTCCATTTGCCATTCGCGGCGGGCCATTTCGGCCCCGGCCAGGCGACCGCTCACCTGAATCTTGATGCCCTTCGCGCCCTGGCGCATGGCCTGGCCGATGGCCCGCTTCATGGCGCGGCTGTGACCGATGCGGCGCTCAAGCTGGCCGGCGATGTTCAGCGCCACCAGGCGGGCGTCCAGATCGGGCTTTTCGATCTCCTCGACCTCGACCTTCACCTTCTTGCCGGTCAGCTCTTCCAGGCCCTGGCGCAGCTTTTTGACGCTCTCACCCTTGCGCCCGATGATGATGCCGGGCTTGGCCGTGAACAACGTGACCTGCACCTGGTTCGGGTAGCGCTCGATCTCTACCCTGGAGATGCCGGCGCGGTCGGCTTCCTTCTCCACGAACTGGCGAATCCGGAAGTCCTCTTGCAGGAGGGCGCGATAGCGGTCGCCCTCGGCAAACCAGCGGGCGCTCCAATCACGGTTGATCTTGAGTCGGAAGCCGATCGGGTGTACTTTGCGTCCCATAACTAGGCTGTCTCCTCTTGACGCTCAGTCAACACGACGACGAGATGGGTCGAGCGTTTCACGCGCGGCTTGTAGCGGCCACGCGCCCCAGCCTTCATCCGCTTCATGCGCGGTCCCTCATTGGCCGCCAGGTGCGCCACATACAGGTCCTGGCGGTTCATCTCGAAGTTCGTCTCGGCATTAGCAATCGCCGACTCGATCAGCTTGGAAAGCAGGCCAGCGCCCTTGTGCGGCATGAAGCGCAGCACGGTCAGCGCCTGGTCAGCATCCATGCCGCGCACCTGGTCACAGACCAGGCGCATTTTCTGCGCCGAGATCGGCAGGTAGCGGGCAGTTGCACGAACGTCCATAGCGTAAATTCCTTCCCCGTCTCGACCTACTTCTTCTTCTTCTCGGCCAGGTGGCCCCGGTAGGTCCGCGTCGGGGCGAACTCGCCCAGTCTGTGGCCGACCATGTTTTCGGTGATATAGATCGGCACGTGGCGACGCCCGTCGTGGACCGCAATGGTGAAGCCCACCATCTGCGGGAAGATGGTCGAGGCACGACTCCAGGTGCGGATCACCTTCTTATCGCCGCGCTCCCGCATCTGTTCGACTTTGCGCAGCAGCTTTGGGTCTACAAACGGCCCCTTTTTGAGCGAACGCGACATAACAGCCTCGCCTCCTACTGCCGACGCTTGCCACGACGCCGGACAATGAACCTGTCAGTACGTTTGTTGCGCCGGGTTTTCATGCCCATCGCTGGCTTGCCCCAGGGGGTCTTCGGCCCCGGCATCCCAATGGGCGAGCGCCCTTCACCACCGCCGTGCGGGTGGCTGTTGGGGTCCATCGCCGTGCCACGCACGGTGGGTCGCCACCCCAGCCAACGCTTGCGGCCAGCTTTGCCCAGCTTGATGTTACCATGCTCGGCGTTACCCACCTGGCCGATGGTCGCCATGCAGTTCTCATGCACCATGCGCACTTCACCGCTGGGCAGGCGAATCTGGGCGTAGATGCCCTCTTTGGCCAGCAGTTGCGCCGACGTGCCCGCCGCGCGCGCCAACTGACCGCCGCGCCCCGGCTCCAGCTCGACATTGTGCACCAGCGAGCCAACCGGGATCAGGCGGATGGGCAGCGCATTGCCCACGCGCACCTCGGCGCTGGCCCCATTGGTCACGGTGTCGCCGACGCGCAGCCCCAGCGGGGCGATGATGTAGCGCCGCTCCCCATCCGCGTAGAGCAACAGGGCGATGCGCGCTGAGCGGTTCGGGTCGTATTCGATAGACTCCACGCGCGCCGGGATGTCCAGCTTGTTGCGCTTGAAGTCAATCAGGCGATAGCGCCGCTTGTGCCCGCCGCCGCGATGGCGAACGGTGACCCGCCCGCTGCTGTTACGACCGGCGCGCTTGCGCAAGTCAGTCAGCAGGCCACGGTACGGCCTGGCCCGCGTGATCTCTTCGAACGTGCTGCCCGTCATATCCCGGCGACCGGGCGATGTGGGCTTGTACTTCCTCACCGGCATGTGCTTACCTCATGCTCTCCACGCGGCTGCGCTCATTAGCCC
>JAGPFT010000162.1 GCA_018056405.1 Anaerolineae bacterium | reverse complement strand
CCGAATAACCTGTTGCCAGGGGGAGTTCAGGAATGCTTGCTGAAGGCCTCCCTCCTCAGTCCCCTCTCCAGCCGAGCTAGAGGGGGGACGATCGGGCAGGCGGTTCTCCCCTTCCCCTGGCTTTGCTGGGGGAAGGGGCCGGGGGATAGGGGCGTTCTGGCGATTGCCTGACAGCTTGTTCGTGGACCCGGTTTGAGCGGTACCCCCCTGCACGCCAATTCCCATTTCCGGTATAATGACCACACAGTGGGCCGCTCGTCAGCCAGCCCGCTTCACCCGCAACGGATGCTTACACGGAGCCAGCGAACCGCCATGAGCGACGAGAAGATTCGCGTGCTGATCGCCAAGCCCGGCCTGGATGGGCACGACCGGGGTGCCAAAGTGATCGCGCGGGCGCTGCGCGACGCCGGCATGGAAGTGATCTACACCGGCCTGCGCCAGACGCCGGAAATGATCGCCGAGGCCGCGCTGCAAGAAGATGTGCGCGTCGTGGGCCTGTCCATCCTCAGCGGCGCGCACATGGCCCTCGTCCCGCGCATCCTCGAACACCTGCGCGCCGCCGGCCTGGACGACGTGCTGGTGCTCGTCGGGGGGATCATCCCCGACGACGACATCCCCGCGTTGCGCGAGCAGGGCGTCAGTGCCGTGTTCGGTCCCGGCACCAACACTGCTGACATCGTGCGCTTCATCCGCACTGCCCTGGCCGACCCGTCCGCATGACTCCGGCTCCCGTCCCCGCCGACCTCATTGCCCCCGTGCTGGGCGGCGACCGCCGTGCTCTGGCCCGGCTGATCACGCGCGTCGAGAACCGCGCGCCCGACGCCCTGGAAGCACTGGCCCGTCTTCACCCGCACACGGGGCGAGCGACCCTCATCGGCGTGACCGGCGCGCCCGGCACCGGCAAGTCCACCCTGGTCAACGCGCTGGCCCTGGCCCTGCGCCAGCGCGGGCAGACGGTGGGCATTGTCGCCGTAGACCCTACCAGCCCCTTCAGCGGCGGGGCCGTGCTCGGCGACCGGGTGCGCATGATCGATCTGGCCGGTGACGGCGGCGTGTACATCCGCAGCATGGCCTCGCGCGGCAACCTGGGCGGGCTGGCTGCGGCGACTGGCGACGTAGTGCGCGTGCTGGACGCGGCGGGCTTCGCCGTCATCCTGATTGAGACGGTTGGCGCGGGGCAGAGCGAAGTGGACATCGCGCGCATGGCCCATACGACCGTCGTGGTGGACGCGCCCGGTCTGGGCGACGACGTGCAGGCGATCAAGGCGGGCATCCTGGAGATCGCCGACATCCTGGTGGTGAACAAGGCCGACCGCCCCGGCGCGCAGAACACCGTCCGCGCCCTGCGCGCCATGCTCGAACTGGGCCACCGCCTGCGCAACACCGGGCATCACGGCGTGAGGCTACTGCCCGCCTCGCCGGAAACGCCCGCCTTAGACACCTGGGCTGTGCCCGTCATCGAGACTGTCGCCACCGAGCACACGGGCATCGCCGACGTGCTGGCCGCTCTCGACGAGCACCGCGCGCACCTGCACCGCACCGGGGAGATCGCCGAGCGCGAGCGCCAGCGCGTTGAGGCCGAGCTACTCGCCCGGCTGCGCGAGGCGCTGCTGGCCCACCTGCTGACGGAGCGCGCGCCAGATGCGCTAGAAGAGGCCATTCAGCGCATTCTCCGGCGCGAGCTAGACCCCGGTGCTGCCGTCCGCGCGCTGGTGGAGGAGGTATAAGAAAAAAGAGGCCTATGCCCCCACTTAAGCCTGGCTGCGCACGCCTCTCCCCCTCAATCCCCCTCTCCAGCCGAGCTAGAGAGGGGGACTTTGACCGCCGGACAGGACGTTTTCCCCCTCCCCGGCAAAGCCAGGGAGGGGCGTTCTGCCCATACCCTGCGCCTGGGAGCCTTAAGTTGGTGCACATGGGGGTATAAGAAAAAAGAGGGAACGCGCCAGGCATCCCCTCTTTTAGCGATTCTTTCGCCCGTACCTATTTCACCGTATTGGTGGGCAACGGCCTGCCCTGCCAGACGTCGTCGAAGTTAGGGCCAAGCGAGCCTGCCGGCACCCACAGGAAATCACAGGCCCACGCGATCTTGTACCATTGCCCCGTTGCATCCGGCCCGATCACCCAGGCGGTCTTGCCCGCTGCCATGCTCAGCGCTGGCTGGACGAGTTCGCCGGGTGCCCAGTAGAGGGGCGCGGTCTGGACAAACGAACCGACGACTGCACTGGACGGTAGCGCCAGCAGGTCGCAGCCTGGCTCGCTAGACTGGAAGGCGCCGCAAGGAGCGTCCAGACCTGTATAGGGATCGTTGATGTACACCAGTGCCTCATCTGCATAGATTAGAATCCCAATGCCAGGCACGCCTTGCAAAACGGTGATATTGCTGAAGTCAAAGGTGAAGCTCAGCGTCTCACCGGCAGCAGATGATGTCCTGGTGGGACTGAACAATAGCTGCCCATCATCCCAGATCTGTACATTGTAGGCCACGCCCGCGGCCTCGGCATCGAACTCGACGGTCAATTTGCAAAAAAGCACACTGAGCACTGGATCGCTGGGCGTGCCAGCGGCGAAACTGGTGCCGGTCAGCGCGAAAATACTGAGCATGGCCACCACCAACCCTAGGGAGAACAGACGGCGTTTCATGATGTTATGGCTCCTCAAATTTGTGAAATCCGGACAATTACCTGTAAATCATATTCTAGCACATTGATGAACGATTCCCTGGATCAAGCTCGTGAAAAAGTCGTGAGGAAAATATAAAAAACCGGAGGTCATCGGCCAACCTACCGTCCCATGGGCACCCAGTGAAGGCTTCTGGGCGCGTGGTGTGAGCGCAATGCCCCTCCCCCTGGCCCCCTCCCCGGCAGAGCCGGAGAGGGGGAAGATACGGCGTCTGCGAGCCAAGTCCCCCTCTCTAGCTCGGCTGGAGAGGGGGATTGAGGGGGTGAGGCCTGTAGGGGCGTATCGCATACGCCCCTGCGGAGATCAGACTTCCGAAGTTTTGGAAACTTCCGAAGTCTGGTGCGGCAGAAAGCCCCTCCCCCTGGCCCCCTCCCCGGCAGAGCCAGAGAGGGGGAAAGCGCCACGTGCGGCGATCCAAGTCCCCCTCTCTAGCTCGGCTGGAGAGGGGGATTGAGGGGGTGAGGCCTGCAACCGATCTCTGCACCTGCCCCCAAATCCGAATGCACCCGTGCACATGCATCGGCTAACCTACCGCCCCTACGTTGTGTTATAATCCCGACGACATCACACCATCTACCGGACCAATACCGGTGCCGGAGCGCGCTCTGCGTTTCCTGTACCAGGGTGAGTTACCATGTTCAAGTCACTTGCACGCACTGTATTCGGCGACCCCAACGAGCGTGAACTCAAGCGCCACCGCGAGACGGTGGAGCGCATCAATGCGCTCGAACCTGACATTCAGAAGCTCTCCGACGAGCAGCTTCGCGCCAAAACCGACGAGTTCAAGGCGCGGCTGGCCGCCGGCGAGACGCTCGACGACCTGCTGCCGGAAGCCTTCGCCGTCGTGCGCGAGGCTGCCGTGCGCACCATCGGCCAGCGCCATTTCGACGTGCAGCTTATCGGCGGCATCGTCCTGCACCAGGGCAAGATCGCCGAGATGAAGACGGGCGAAGGCAAGACGCTCGTCGCCACGCTGCCGCTCTATCTCAACGCCCTGCTCGGCAAGGGCGCGCACCTGGTGACGCCCAACGACTACCTGTCCAAGTTCGGCTTGCAACAGATGGGGCCGATCTACCATTTCCTGGGCCTGGAATCAGCAGTCATCCAGAGCCGGGGCGGCAACGAAACCATGCACTCGTTCCGCTTCAATCCCAACTGGCCCAGCGACGACGCTCGCTTCCAGAACCTGGAGCCGATTGACCGCCGGGACGCTTACCGGGCCGACATCACCTATGGCACCAACAACGAGTTCGGCTTCGACTACCTGCGCGACAACATGGCCCGCTCGCTCGATCACACCGTGCAGCGCGGCCATCACTTCGCCATCGTGGACGAGGTGGACAACATCCTCATTGACGAGGCGCGCACCCCGTTGATCATCAGCGGCCAGGCCGACCAACCCTCCGACCTCTACAAGCTCTTCGCCCGGCTGGTGCGCGATCTCAAGCCCAGCAGCGAAGAAAGCATCGAGCTGGAAGACCCCGACGGCGACTACGTTGAAGAACTGCGCACGCGCAGCGTTTACCTGACCGAGCGCGGCGTCGAGAAGATGGAGCGCAAGCTGGCCCAGGAAGGCGTGCTGCAAGGCGACAACCTCTACAGCTCCGAAAACGCCGACATGCTGCCCTACCTCGACAACGCCCTGCGCGCCCATGTCATCTATCACCTGGACAAAGATTACGTGCTGATGAACGGCCAGGTGATCATCGTGGACGAGTTCACCGGGCGCTTGATGCACGGACGGCGCTTCTCCGAAGGGCTGCACCAGGCTATTGAGGCGAAGGAAGGCGTCGAGGTGCGCCGCGAAAACCTGACGCTAGCCACGATCACCTTCCAGAACTACTTCCGCATGTACGAGAAGCTGGCCGGCATGACCGGCACCGCCGCCACCGAAGCCGGCGAGTTCGAGGAAATCTACAACCTCGAAGTGACCGTCATCCCCACCAATGTCCCGGCCATCCGCGAGGACAAGGAAGACTCGGTGTTCATGTCCGAGCGGGCCAAGTGGAAAGCCGTCGTGGACGACATCGAGGGGCGACAGGAGCGCGGGCAGCCGGTGCTGGTCGGCACGGCAGCCATCGAGACCAGCGAGCGCCTCAGCAAGCTCCTGGAGCGCGCAAAGGTCGCCCACGAAGTGCTCAACGCCAAACAGCACGAGCGCGAAGCGGTGATCATCGCCCAGGCCGGGCGTCCCGGCGCAGTGACCATCGCCACCAACATGGCCGGGCGCGGCGTGGACATCCTGCTCGGCGGCAACCCCGAAGGGCTGGCCCGCGAATTGCTGCGCAAGCATTTTGGCGTGGACGTAACCACAGCAACCAAAGAGCAGTGGCAGGAAGTCCTGGCCGAGGCCAGAGCGCAGTGCGCCGTGGACCGCCAGAAAGTGCTCGCGGAGGGCGGGCTGTACGTGCTGGGCACCGAGCGCCACGAAGCGCGCCGCATTGACAACCAGTTGCGCGGGCGCGCCGGTCGCCAGGGCGACCCCGGTGAGAGCCGTTTCTATCTCTCGATGGAAGACGACTTGATGCGACGCTTTGGTGGCGAGCGCGTCAAGAACTTCATGAAATGGGCCGACATGCCCGAAGACATGCCCATCGAGCATGGCATGATCACCAAGTCCATCCAGCAGGCGCAGGTGCGCGTTGAAGCACACAACTTCGACATCCGCAAGCGCGTGCTTGAATACGACGATGTGGTCAACAAGCAGCGCGAGACCATCTACAGCCAGCGCCGCAGGATTCTCACCGCCCCTCCCGGCGAGCTACGCGATCAGATTCAGCACATGATCACCGAGCAGATTCAGCAGGCGGTCGCCCGCTCGATCCCCGACGACCCCCTGGACTGGGACCTGGAGGAGCTGCACCACACGGTCCTGACCCTCTATCCCGTCCCACCCGACATCACGCCGCAGACGCTGGCGCGGCTCAAGGACGCCGAAGAGATCGAGATGGCGCTGGTCAAGGGTGCGCTGCGCGCCTACCAGATGCGCGTCGAACGCTTCGGCGAAGAATGGATGGCCGAAGCCGAACGACAGGTCATGCTCAGCGCAGTAGATCAGTTGTGGCAGCGCCACCTGACCGACCTCGACGTGCTGCGCGAAGGCATCGGTCTGGTCGGCTATGGCGGGCGCGACCCGCTGGTTGAGTACCAGCGGCAGAGCTATGAGATGTGGCAGGGCCTGCAGGACGAGATCAAGAGCAAGGTCGTCAGCGACATCTTCCGCGTTGCGCCGGCAGAGCAGCAACGCATCCCGTTGCAACTGCGCCTGAGCAACATCCAGGCCGGGCGCGGGGCCATGCCCGTCGCTGCGCCCGTAGCGGGTGCCGCGGCCAGCGCCGGCGCGGGCGATGGGGGCCGCCCGCAGCCCTTGCGCGGCAAGGGGCTGCCCACCACCAGTGACATCCCCGGCCTGCCCCTGCACATCAGCCGCTACGAGAACGTGGGCCGCAACGATGAGTGTCCGTGTGGCAGCGGCAAGAAGTTCAAATACTGCTGCTATCCCATCATCCAACGCAGCCGCCAGACGGTGGCCCAGAGCGAGGTGAGGCGGTCGGTAGGGCGGCGGCGGCGCTAGAGCGTGTTATGCACTTTCAACCCCTATCCCCCAGCTCCTTTCCGCGCAAGCAGGGAAAGGGGCTGGGGGATAGAGGTGTGCAAAGGTTGTCAGCGCCACGTGCGAGGCTGGCAGTAGCCTCACCCCCAGCCTCGCTGCGCTCGGCTTGTCCCCTCTCCACGTCGTGGAGAGGGGGCGGCGAGGCGCGTCAGCGCCGAGCGGGGGTGAGGCTAAGAAGCACGACCACATTGCCTGACAGGTTTTGCATGCACCCCGGGGGATAGGGGTTGAAAAAGTCATAACACGCCCTGGTAGCGACGCCAGGGCCAGGCATGTAGGGTGAGGGGAACCCAGATGGCAGACGATCAGGACGACGCCGCGCTGTATAACACGCGCCAGCACCAGGACGAGCGGCTGCGCGTGCTCAACGAGATCAGCCTGGCCATCAGCCAGCTTGACCTGACCAGCGTGCTGGAAATGATCTACCAGAACGTCGCCCGCCTGATGGACGCCTCCACCTTCTTCAT
>JAGPFT010000163.1 GCA_018056405.1 Anaerolineae bacterium | reverse complement strand
GGGGAAAGCGCCACGTGCGGCGAACCAAGTCCCCCTCTCTAGCTCGGCTGGAGAGGGGGATGGAGGGGGAGAGGCCTGTAGGGGGGACAGCAGCGTGAGAAGCATTGAGAGGGCGACCGATCAACCTCACCCCTGGCCTCGCTGCGCTCGGCCTTGCCCCCTCTCCGCAACGGAGAGGGGGAGTGAGGCGCGTCAGCGCCGAGCGGGGGGTGAGGTAAACTAGAGGCTGTTATGAACTTCACAGAGAATTCCCCCCACCCCTGATCCTTCCCCCACGCTGCGCGGAGGGAGGGGAACATGCCGACAGCTCTGCTCCCCTTCCCTCATTTCGGGGGAAGGGGCCGGGGGATGGGGGCCAAAGCACCGCCAGAAAGTGCATCACACCCTCTAGGGCACGGCCCACTACCTGACAGGATTTGCGCGCACCCCAGTACTTGTCCGAGTCGTCCCCTTTGATGTAAAGTTGCCAGGGTGAGCCGTGATGCTCGCCCTGGTTTGTATCCGGCACCGCCCGTAGGGGGTGCCAGTGGAGGCGAAGATGTCGCTCCTGCGCCGACGCAGACCCTACCAGCAGCCCGCCGAGACGCTCAGCGCGCAGAGGACGGGCGATTTCGAGGGTGGCGACCTTGTTCGCGGCGATGAGGGCGTGCCCATCGAGCCGTTCGTGCCCGTCTCCGGTGCGGACGTTGCCGATGATCGCGCCTACGCCTATCCGCCCGCCGAGATGCCAGCCGCCCAGGAAGAGGCTCCCCGTCGCCGCCGCCTGCTGCGCCCGTCGCCGGGCGTGCGCATCCGCTTCGGGGTGTTGCTGCTGGCCCTGGCCCTGATCGCCGGGGGAATCTTCGGCACGCTGCTGTGGCAGGATCGCCTGCGCGAAGAGGTCACTCGCTGGTGGCCGGCGATCCTGCTGGTTGCCGCCGCGCTGTGGATGCTGATCGCCCTGGTGCGGCGGCAGGTGACCTCGTTCCTGGGCGGGGCAGCGCTGGCCGGCGTCGGGCTGAGCGCGCTGCTGGACGCGCAGGACATCGCCACGCTGCGCGAGACGCTGCTGGGCCTCGTGTTGGTCACGGTGGGATTGGGCATCGTCGTGCGCGGTTTTCTGCTGCGCGGGCGCACGGCGCGCTGACTGAACGCGCGGGGCACCTCCCCACGATTTGCGACCCATTGCACGGATTTGGCATCCTGCGTGATAGGCTGAGATATTCTATGTGCAGTCGCTTGGTGCCGGCGGAAAGCCTCACCCCCCACTCGGCGCTGACGCGCCTCGCCGTTCCCTCTCCACGACGTGGAGAGGGGGCAAGTCAGGCGCAGCGCGGCGCGGGGTGAGGCCAATCAGCAGGGTGGCGCTGGAGGAGCGATCTTGGGTGGCGATGTAACGATAGGGTTTGCCTTTATTGCCGGGCTGCTCTCATTCATTTCGCCGTGCGTGCTGCCGCTCGTGCCCGCCTACGTGGGCTACATGGGCGGGCAGATGACCCAGCAGGCAGCGGCGAGCAGCGCGGCGAGGGGCGAGTTCCGCCGGCGCTTCGGCACGCTGACGCACGGCTTCTTCTTCGTGCTCGGCTTCACCCTGTTCTTCGTGATCTTCGGCCTGCTGACCACCGCCGCCGTCTCCTCGCTGACGGGGCTGGGCGTCACCGAGGGCGACGTGCGCGACGGCATCGCCCGCATCGGCGGCACGGCGGTGATCCTCTTCGGGCTGCACATCCTGGGCGTGCTCAACCGCGTCTTCACCTGGCTGGGCGGGCAGGCGCTCAAGCTCGACCAGAGTCCCTACGCCAACCTAATCTCGACGGCGCTTGGCATTGCCCTGATCGGCGCGATCTACTGGCTGGTCGTCGAGTCGTGGTTCCTCACCCTGGTGGTGATTCTGCTGCTGGCGCAGCTCTTCCGCGACGCGCTGAAGGCCGACACGCCGGGCCAGTTCTGGTCGCGGATCATCGCCCGCCTGCACATGGCGCTCTACGTGGACACGCGCCGTCAGACGCGCCCCAGCCAACGCTACGGCTACCTGGGATCGCTGTTCATGGGCGTGGTCTTCTCCGCCGGCTGGACGCCGTGCATCGGCCCCATCTACGGGGCGGTGCTCACCCTGGCTTCGACGGGCGGATCGGTTTCGTGGGCCGGTGTGCTGCTGCTGGCCTACGCCATCGGCCTGGGCATCCCCTTCCTGCTGACAGCGCTGGCCCTCGACCGGGCGCAGGGCATCTTCCGCCGCCTGCAGCGCCATATGCGCACCGTCGAGGTCGTCAGCGGCGCCTTCCTGATCTTCATCGGCGTGCTCGTTTTCAGCGGGCAGTTGGAGCGGCTGACGGCGCTCGGCGGGCAGGGGGAGTTGGGCGAGATCCAGCTTAACATGGAGAACTGCGTGGTCGGGGCCATTGAGGGGCGGGTGCGTCCGGGCAACCTGGGGTCGTGCATCGGCGACGGGATCAAGGGCGATTTCTATATCGCCGCGCCCAAAGAGGTGCTGACCGCAACCTCCGGCCTGGACATCCCCACCCTGGAGGTGCCCGCGCCAGACGCCTCCCCCGCCCTGGAGATTCCGGCGCTTGACGTGGCTCCGCCGGATGCAGCGGGCGCTGAGGTACCGGTCGGGCTGAGCGTGGGCCAGCGCGCGCCGGACTTCACCGTTGAGCTGCTCGACGGGCGCACGGTGAACCTGTCCGACTTTCGCGGGCGGCCCGTGCTGATCAACTTCTGGGCGACGTGGTGCGGGCCGTGCCGCGAGGAAATGCCCGGCTTCCAGACGGTCTATGACCTGCAGGGCGGTGAGGACCGGTTCGTGGTGCTGGCGGTCAATTTCATGGAAGCGCGCGGCGACGTAGCCGCCTTCACCGACGGGCTGGGCATCACCTTCCCGGTGGCGCTCGACCCCGACGGCAAGATCAACAGCGACCTGTACCGCAGCGCCATCCCCGGCTACCCGACGAGCCTGCTGCTCGACGCAGACGGGATCATCACCGCCTATTTCCCGCGCATCGTGCGCGGCCCGGAGCTACTGGCCGCCCTCGACGACCTGCGCGCAGGCTGATGCGCCCTCTTGGCCGCTCAACCTGACGGCTGTTCGCTTCTTCGCGGAGGACATCGCCTCATGGCATCCGAGCAAGCCCTCGACGAGCGCGACCTGCGCCGCATGATCCGCACCAACCGCCTGGTGCTGGGCCTGGCCCGCCACTGGCTGATCCTTGTGCTCGGCTTCCTGCTGTTGTACACGGGCCTGTCGCTGACGCCGCCCCTGTTCATGAAAGCGGGCTGGACGGGCGCTGCTGACGTGCTCTACAAGGTCTACGCGCCGCTATGCCACCAGTTCGCCTTTCGCTCGTGGTTTTTCTTTGGCGAGCAGCTTGTGTACCCGCGCCAGGTGGCCGGGTCGGGCCTGGGGTCGTTCGAGACCTACGCCGCCCAGGACCCGCACTTTGCCGGCGTTGATCTGACGGTGTGGTCGGCGGACTTGCAGTTGAAGGCGCGTTCTTTTCGCGGTAACGAGCAGATGGGCTACAAGACGGCGCTGTGCGAGCGCGATGTGGCCATCTACGGCATGATGTTCCTGGCCGGGCTGCTCTTTGGGCGCGCCCGGCGCTGGCTGCGCCCTGCGCCGCTGCTGCTCTATGTGCTGCTGGGGCTGGGGCCGCTCGGCCTGGACGGCTTCAGCCAGATGTTCAGCTACGCGCCGTTCGAGTTCTGGCCCATCCGCGAGTCGCTGCCCTACTACCGCGTGATCACCGGCGCGCTGTTTGGGCTGATGAACGTCTGGCTGGCCTTCCCCTATCTGGAAATGTCCATGAACGAAACGCGGGCGGCGGTGGGCAAAAAGCTGCGCCTCGCCGAGCAGCGACTGGCCGCTTTGCAGGCGGCGCAGCGCTAGAGCGTGTTATGCGCTTCTCAACCCCAACTCCTGGCCCCTTTCCCCGCCAGTGGCTCAGGGGCGGACGGGCACCAGGGGTGCCTGGGGTCGAGGGCCGCGCGCGAGTTGACCTCACCCCCGCTCGGCCCGCTGACGCAGGCCTCGCCGCCCCCTCTCCACATTGGAGAGGGGGCAAGCCGAGCGCAGCGAGGCTGGGGGTGAGGTAAACCAGGGCGCAGCAGAGCAGCGCCCCTACGTGCTGCACGTGGTATCCGCGCTAATTCGTTGATCTGCATCAAACCCGCCCCTACAAGACATTTGCGCGTATTACCTGCCTTGAATGTCAAATCTCATCATGGCGAGAGGGGGGGTGAGGTAAAGTCTGAACAAGAAAGCCCCAGAGCCTACGCCCTGGGGCTTATCCTGTTCGGTTCTGGCAGCGCCCGGCCTATTCAAAGCCGCCTGTATCAATCGTAGCCGTGAAGGTCGGCGTCAATACCGGCGTGAGGGTGTCCGTTGGTGTGTTCGAAGGCGTGAAAGTCGCCGTCGCCGGGCCGGGCGTGTTGGTGGGTGTTGGCGTAGGCGTGTTCGTGCGCGTGTTCGTCGCCGACGGCGTGAGGGTGATGCTCGGCGTCAGGGTGATGGTCGGCGTGTTGGTGATGCTTGGCGTGAAGGTTGGCGCTGGCGTCGGCACGTCGATTCCCTCGCCATAGCAGACGAAGTTGACCACGAAGGTCGTATCGTTGAAGTCGTAGTCGCGGTAGCCGATCTGATCCAGCCGGTCTGACGTGCCATCGAAGTCGAACCAGATGTCCAACGTTCTGCCCGGCTGGATCACGGGTTCAACCAGCCAGCCCGTCCCGCCGGAGGCGCCCACTGCCGGATACGTCGTCACGTTGTCCACCGGGTCCCATATCTTGACGGCAGTGGGATCGAACGCATTCGGCCCGCCTACCGAAACGAAGTCCAGCCAGATGGGGGGCAAGTCCCGGTTGTACGTGTTCCAGTTGATGCTGAAGCCGGTGATGTAAGCCACCGCAATATCTGTGTTGCGCAGCGTGAAGTGGACCACCCCGTTAGTCTCAAAACCGATGAAGCGCACTTCATAGTTGGTGCAGACCGGCGTAGGCGTGAAGGTGGCCGTGTTCGTCAGCTCGAAGCCGGGCGGCGTTTCGGTTGCTGTGCTCGATGGGGTGGGTGTGGGATAGCCGGTCAGCTCAATCAGGCAGTCGTTGTCCGGGTCGAAGCCGATCCCGCCCCAGGTCGTGCCGAGATAGATGCGCGTGCCGTCGAAGGCACCCGGCACAAAGTAGTCGGCGAGGCGCGTCGGGCCGTTGAGGAACTCAATGCGCAGCAGGGTGATGGTGTGGGCATCGAAACGGCGGATGAAGTAGTCGGGCGCGTCGTCATCCCAGCCAGGATCGGTGTTGTCCACGAGGGTGGGTGGGTTGTAGTCCGGCCCTTGCCAGAAGTGCGTGCGAGTGGCGACGCGCATGGCGCTGGCATACATGCCAGAGAAGTCCGGGTGTTTGCTCCATTGCGCCTCGACCCGTGAGATGAAGAGCGGCCCCTGGTTGGCATTGTTGATGCGCACTTCCAGCGCGTTATCCACCAGGCGCACGCTGTTCAGCGTGACCAGGTCGCAGTCGGGCGACGGCGTGGAGGTCACCGTGGCCGTGGTGGTCTCGGTTGGCGTGGCTGTCGGCGTGTCGGTGATCGTCGGCGAGCTGGTCGGTGTCGGCGTCTCGCTGGGGCGAGGCGTGTTAGAAGGGGTGAAGGTAGCCAGCGCCAGCGCCGGCGGAATATTGATCACGCGCGTCGAGCGGAACGCTTCGTTGATCATCACGCGCCGCGCCTGAAGCTGGATGTAGTCCACCAGGCCCAGCGGCGTGATCAGCGGATGGTTGAAGAAGACCACGATCTCGACGGCATCGCCTGGCCCACCGGCGTCGTACTGGTTGACACCCTCCATGCCTGGCTCCTGCACCTGGCAGAGCCGGGCGCTGCGATCCTCGCTGGGTTTGTAGCGGGCAGCCGTGTCGCTATAGACGCCGGGACGCGAGCTGCAGATCCACACATGGAACCAGCCGCGCTCGCTGTCGGTCACCGTCCCGGTGCTGAGGTCGTCCTCATCGGGATACTGCAACCCGACGTAGTGATCGCCCTCCTTGAGGGCCAGCCCCGACGCCCCAATGCGCGCCCGATCCACAATGGAGGGGATGCGGGCCACATCGGCTCGCAGCCATTGGTCTTCCACCGAGCCGGGCTGGCAGTCATAGCCCCAGTGCCGGCGGAAAGCCACATCTTCGCCCTCGGTGCAGGGCATCAGCGTGTCCAGCACGGCCTGGCGGCGACCCTCTACGGACAGCGGATTTCCGTACACATCGTACGTGGGGATGGTGTAGCCCATGGCCTCGGCCAGGATGTTCTCGTCCCACTGGCCGGTGACCGCGTAGCGAGCCGCTGTGCGCGCCGCATTTTGCAGCGTGATCCACGCCTGGAAGATGCGCGCAAACTCGATCACGCCAAACATCAGCATCAGCAGGATGGGCAGCGTCAGCGCGAATTCCACCAACGTCTGCCCGCGCCTGCCGCGCCGCTGAACTGCTTGAGACTCGGTTGCTGGACTCATCATGCTATCCCCTCAAACTCGCGACAGGCTGGCGACGCTTGCGCCTCTACCGCGACAGGCGTGTGAACAGACGGCTGGCGATCTCCTCGAAAACGTCGTTCAGTTCGGCCAGGCTGGCTTCCGGGTTGCTGGCATTGTAGGGCACGTACCAGTACTGCCCGCACTGCTGGGTGGGGTCTGAGGCCCCTTCGCAAACGTCCGGTTGGCCGTAATAGACCGGGTACGGGCCGCCAATGGGGTAGGTGGGCATCGAGTTGCGGTCTTCGCGCAGGTCTTGTTG
>JAGPFT010000161.1 GCA_018056405.1 Anaerolineae bacterium | reverse complement strand
GTATGACACAGAGCAGCGCCCCTACGCAGCCGATAACCAGCACCCTCACCAGCAACCGATCACCAACGACTGATCACTCGACCTCGCTGAGCTTGACCGGGCGGTGCTCGTCGAGCGATTTGCGCGCGGCCAGGCCCATCACCACCGGCACGCGCCCATCCAGGCCGCTCACCGGCACCGGCGCGTCGTGCACGATGGCGTCGAAGAAGGCGCGCACCTCGCGCTCGTAGCTCGCCGTGTAGCGATCCATGAAGAAGTTGAGCGGCAGGTCGCGGCGCACATGCTCGCCGGTGCTGACCGTCACCTCATTGGGGTAGACGTTGGCCGTGCTGATGCCGCCGCCGCTGCCCAGCGCCTCGACGCGCTGATCGTAGCCGTAGACGGCGCGACGACTGTTGTCAATGGTGGCGATGACGCCGTTGGCGAAGGTGAGCACGACGACGGCGGTATCCACGTCGCCCGCCGCGCCGATGGCCGGGTCCACGCGCACTGTCGCCCGTGTGTAGACTTCCTCGACCTCCGCCCCCACCAGGAAGCGGGCCATGTCGAAGTCGTGGATCATCATGTCCAGGAACAGCCCGCCGGACACCTTGACGTACTCGACCGGCGGCGGGGCCGGGTCGCGGCTGATGAGGTGCAGCAGGTGCACCTCGCCGATCTCGCCGCTGCGGATGGCCTGATGCACACGGGCGAAGGTCGGGTCGAAGCGGCGGTTGAAGCCCACCTGGAACTTGACGCCCGCCGCCTCCACTGCCGCCAGCACGCTGTCAATGCGCTTCAGGTCGTGGTCAATCGGCTTCTCGGTGAAAATGTGCTTGCCCGCCCTGGCTGCTTCGATGCACACCGGCGTGTGCGTGTCGGTAGATGAGCAGACCAGCACCGCGTCCACAGCGGGATCGGCCAGAATCTCGCGGTAGTCGCGCGTCACGTGTGGGATGCGCAGCGTCTCGGCGACGTGCCGGGCCGCGTCCTCCACCACGTCGGCGATGGCCACGACCTGCGCTTCGGGAATGCGGTAGGCCACCGTCTCGGCGTGAACCTTGCCGATGCGTCCCGCGCCAATGACGCCTACATTGATGGTCATCGTGTGCCTCCTCGTCAGCCTACAGCCCGATGCTGCGCAGGTAGTCGCGGTTGCGGCGGGCGCTCTCTTTGGGCGATCCCAGCGACGGCAGCACATCTTGCTCGACGACGATCCAGCCGTCGTAGTTCATGGCGATCAGCCCGTCGCGCACCGCCGGGAAGTTCACTGCCCCACGCCCCAACTCGCAGAAGACGCCATGCCGGATCGCCTCGAAATAGTCCCAGTGCTCGGCGCGGGCCTGCGCGGCCACCGCCGGATCGAAGTCCTTGAAATGGACGTGCCAGATGCGGTCGCGGTAGGCTTGCAAGGCTTCCAACGGATCGCCGCCGCCGAACATATAGTGACCGGTATCCAGGCACAGGCCGAGCACCTGCGGATCGGTGAGGGCCATCAGGCGGGCGACTTCGGCGGGCGTCTCCACATAGCCCGCGCAATGATGGTGGAAGACAGTGCACAGGCCGGTCTGGGCACGCACGGCGCGGGCGATGCGGTTCGCCCCCTCGGCGAACACCTCCCACTGCGCGCCGCTCAGTCCCATCTGCGGCGTGATGCGCCCGGCGTTCTGCGTGCGCACGGGCACCGAGCCGTTGTTATCGGCCAGGACGATGAAGCAGCCCTCTCCGGCAGTGTCGCGCAGCAGGCGGGCCGTGCGCAGGGCGACCGCCTCGCCGTCGGCGTGCGCGGCGCGGTCGGCCAGGGCCACCGGCACGAAGGCCGCCAGCAACGCCAGGCCGCGTTTGTCCAGCTCGGCGCGCAGGGTGGGGGGATCGGTGGGCATGAAGCCCCAGTCGCCTAGCTCGGTGCCGGTGTAGCCGGTCTCGGCGATCTCGTCGAGCACCTGGGCATAGCCGGCGGCCTCGCCCTCCAGGTCGAACTCCAGCACGCCCCACGAACAGGGCGCGTTGGCAATGCGGAATAGCTTGGTCATGGTCGTTTCTGCTCCTCAAAAGCAGGGTATGGCCCGGCGCATTACAGGTAGTGCCGCTCGCGCTTCTTGTGTTCCACGTAGTCGGCGCGCGCCTGCTGCACGTCGGGATTCTCCGACACTTCGGCGACGGCCACGTCCCACCAGCTTTCGTAGCCGCCCACGCGCTGCCGCCGGTCTACTTCGATGACGATGCACACCGGCCCGCCCTGGTACGCCTGCGCCTGTTGGATGGCGTCGGCCAGGTCGTCGCGGCCCTGCGCGCGGATGACGTGCGCGCCCAGGCTGGCGGCGTTGGCGGCGTAGTCAATGGGCAGCACCTCGCCGTCCAGGTGCCCGGACGCGGTGCGGCGGCGGTACTTGGTGCCGAAGCCGTCCGACCCCACGCTCTTCGACAGGCCGCCGATGCTGGCGAAGCCGTGATTGTCCAGCACGACGATGATCACCTTGATCCCTTCCTGAGTCATGGTGGCGATCTCGCTGTTCATCATCAGGTACGAGCCATCGCCGACCATGACGTAGACCTCGCGCTCCGGCGCGGCGAGTTTGGCCCCCATGCCGCCGGCGATCTCGTAACCCATGCACGAGTAGCCGTATTCCAGGTGATAGCCCTTGGGGTCGCGCGTGCGCCACAGCTTGTGCAGGTCGCCGGGCAGACTGCCCGCCGCGCACAGCACCACGTCCTGCGGGCGCGAGAGCGCATTGACCACGCCGATCACCTCGCCCTGGCTGATCAGCGGGCCGTGTTCCAGGGTGTAGATGCGCTCGACCTCGGCATCCCACTCGCGGTTGTACTGGGCGGCCAGCGCGCGATACTCCGCCGCGACCTGCCACCCGTCCAGCAGTGGCAGCAATTCTTCGAGCGTGGCGCGGGCGTCGCCCACCAGAGGGATGGCACTGTGTTTATAGGCGTCGAACTCGGCCACATTGATGTTGATGAAGCGCACGTTGGGGTTCTGGAACGCCGTCTTGGAGGCGGTGGTGAAGTCGCTATAGCGCGTGCCGATGCCGATCACCAGGTCGGCGTCGCGGGCGACCAGGTTCGCCCCCAGCGTCCCGGTGACGCCGACCGCGCCCAGATTGAGCGGGTGATCGTAGGGCAGCGCGCCCTTGCCCGCCTGCGTCTCGCCGACGGGGATGCCCGTCTGCTCGACGAACTGGCGCAGCATAGCCGTCGCGTCGCTGTAGTGCACGCCGCCGCCGGCGACGATCAGCGGACGCTGGCTCTGCCCGATCCACTGCGCCGCCTGCCGCAGCGAGGCGAGGTCGGGGCGGTTGCGCGGGATGTGCCAGACGCGCTTGCGGAAGAACACCCCCGGATAGTCGAAGGCCATCGTCTGCACGTCCTGGGGCAGGGCCAGCGTCACCGCGCCGGTGTCGGCGGGCGAGGTCAGGGTGCGCATGGCCTCCGGCAGAGCGGTCAGCAGTTGCTCCGGGCGGGTGATGCGATCCCAGTAGCGCGAGACCGGCTTGAAGCAGTCGTTGACCGAAATATCCTGTGAGTGCTCCCACTCAAGTTGCTGCAGCACGGGGGCCGGCGTGCGCTCGGCGAAGATGTCGCCGGGCAGCAGCAGCACGGGGATGCGGTTGACCGTCGCCGTCGCCGCGCCGGTGATCATGTTGGTCGCGCCGGGGCCGATGGACGAGGTGCAGGCGAAGGTCTGCAGGCGATTTTTCATCTTGGCGTAGGCGACGGCGGTGTGGACCATTGCCTGCTCGTTGCGCGTCTGGTAGTAGCGGAAGGTCCCCGCTGCCTGCTGCAACGCCTGGCCGATGCCGGCGACGTTGCCGTGGCCGAAGATGCCCCAACAGCCGGCGAAGAAGGGGTTTTCGATGCCGTCGCGTTCGACATACTGGTTCTGTAAGAAGGCGATGAGCGCCTGGGCCATTGTCAACCGTCTGGTGGTCATGCGTATCTCCTCTCTAGCGCTAATCGTTTTACCTCACCCCCACTCGGCGCTGACGCGCCTCGTTGCCCCCTCTCCATGCATGGAGAGGGGGCTGGCCGAGCGCAGCGAGGCCGGGGGTGAGGTAAATCGGGCAGGCCAATCCTTGTGCTCTCTCCATCACTGTCCGCCCCTGAACCGCATGAGACGGGGGTGAGGTTCAATGAAAAACCCTCTACCTCTCTAACGCGGCGGCTCCATGCCATGATCCACAATCGGCAGACGCGGATCGAGGGTCGTCCACGTGCCTTTGACCCAGGCGTAGGCGGGGTCGTCGCTATTGGCCAGCGATTGCGCCGACCCGGCCAGCAAGTTCAGGTAGTAGGTGGTGTAGCCGTGCGCGCTGACGACCGGATGGTAGCCCTCCGGCACCAGTACAATGTCGTGCTGCTCGGCCAGCATCAGCCCGTCAATGCTGCGGTCGTCGTTGTAGACGCGCTGGTAGGCGTAGCCGCCGGGCCGGTCTATTTTGTAGAAGTAAATCTCCTCCAGGTCGGCTTCGAGCAGCTTGCCGCTGGCGTCTTCGCGGTGCACGTCGTGCTTGTGCGGCGGGTAGCTCGACCAGTTGCCGCCGGGCGTATAGACCTCCACGCAGACCAGGCGATGGCAATCGAAGCCGGGCGGGAGGATGCTAGTGATCTGGCGCGAGGCGTTGCCCCCGCCGCGCAACTCGACGGCGCAGTCGGCGGGCGTGACCAGCCGCGCCGGATGATCCTGGTCGGTGGGCACCCAGCACGTGGCGATCTCGAAGCCGTCGCTCAGCGCCTCGATGACGAAATCGGTGCGGCGCGAGAGGTAGACGGCGTAGGGCATCCCGCTGAAGACATTCGGGCGGCGGCCCACGCGCGGGAAGTCGCCGGCGCTGGTCTGTACGCGGCAGGCCCCGCCCAGGATGACGTGCACGATCTCGTGCTCGCCGGTCGCGCCCGCCCAGGTCTGGCCGCGATTCAGGCGGCGCGCCTGCATGTTGAGCAACTCCCAGCCGGCCTGCGCCGCCAGCACTTCGGCGAAGACGCCTGTCCCGCCCGTGTCGCGCGACTTGATGCGCATCGTCTCTGCCGTGTAGCGCATGATCATCCTTCTCCTCACTCCGGGTCCACGAACAACCTGTTGCCAGAGGATGTCAGGACCGCTCGCTGAACGCCTCCCCCCTCAATCCCCCTCCAGCCAAGCTAGAGGGGGGACGATCTGGCAGGCGATTCTCCCCTTCCCCTGGCTTTGCTGGGGGAAGGAGCCGGGGGATAGGGGCGTTCTGGCGATTGCAACAACCTGTTCGTGTACCCCCTCACTCCAACCCGCCGTAGCCCTCGGCAAAGGCCAGCACTTCGTCCATCGTCGGCATGAAGTTGGCGCAGCCGTGCTTGGTGACGACAATCGCGCCGCAGGCATTGCCCAGCCGCGCCGC
The DNA here is from genome assembly GCA_018056405.1 of Anaerolineae bacterium. GTDB lineage: Bacteria > Chloroflexota > Anaerolineae > Aggregatilineales > Aggregatilineaceae > UBA2029. The sequence goes on along the minus strand of JAGPFT010000161.1, from coordinate 1,400 downwards.
TTTGTACCAGCTCCAGCCCTTGACGTAGCCGTAGAGGAAGCCTGCCCCGAAGGCATCGCCCGCGCCGAGGATGTTGTAGATTTCCACCGGGAAGCCGGGCGCGTCTATGCGCTCGCCGCCCGCCAGGTGAACGCGCGCGCCGTGCTCGCCGCGCTTCTCGATCACCGCCGCCGGGCCGAAGGCCAGCAATCCGGCGATGGCCGCCTCCAGGTCGCCGCGCACGCGCGTGTCGGACATCTGCGAATCGGTGACGGTCATCTGCGCCGGATCAGACAGCATGGCCGCGTTGATCTCGTCCTGTGTGCCGATCACCACGTCTACGCTGCGCAGCACGGCGCGAATCGCCACGCCGAAGGCGCGCGGGTCGTGCCACTGGTCGGGGCGGAAGTCAATATCCAGCACGACCTTCGCGCCCGCGCTGCGGCCAAGCTCGGCGGCGACCATGGTCGCGCTACGGCTCGGCTCCTGGGAGAGGTTCGTCCCGGCGAACTGCACGACGCGCGCATCGGTCACGGGCGCGGCGAGCACATCATCAATGGTCAGGGCGATGTCGGCGCAGTTGTCGCGGTAGAAGACCAGCGGGAACTTGTCCGGCGGCTCAATGCCGAGCACGACGGCGCTGCTGCGGCGGCCCGGCTTGCGCACGATGAAGCGCGTCTCGACGCCCTCACGCTCCAAAAAGTGCAGGATGAAGTCACCGACCGGGTCTTGGCCCAGGCCGGTCAGCAGCGCAGAGCGCAGGCCCAGCCGTCGCGCGCCCACGCTGATATTGGTTGGCGACCCACCCACATAAGCGGCGAAACTGGTGATGTCTACGAAAGGGGTGCCCACGTCGTTGGAGTAGAGGTCAATCGAGCTACGCCCGATGCTTAGGAGGTCGTAAGTCTTCTGCACGGCGGCGATCCTGGAACACTAGGAGATACGTATGAGCAGGTCTGCGCGAGGCGCACTTCCCACAAAAAAACGTGCGCCGTCCGAAAGTAACGCAGCATGTGTGCCAGCCTGCTTGCGTCAGAGGGTCGTGTCGCCTCTTCGGACGGCGCACCTGCCTTTGCCGGCGACTGACGGGTGCCTCTGGACGCGGTGCCGCGCGCCCGGAGTGCCAGGCCGGTACGGGACAGGGTTTACTGCGCTCTACAATACGCCCGGTTTTCGCGGGGCACGCCCGCGCCGGGGCACTGCGGCTGGCGAAGCAGCATCGCCGCGCAGAGCGTATGTAAACGTTTCCCCAAGACTATAGCATTTTGCGGTACGTGTCAAGAAGTGTTCCGGGTGGGTGCATTCGCTTTTTGGGCAGTGATCTTGAGCCGCTGAGATGACGAGGGCGCGGAGGGGAAAGTCGGAAAAGCTCTGAGGCTTTCTCTGCGACCACTGCGCGCTCTGGGATGGACCGGTTGAGA
>JAGPFT010000160.1 GCA_018056405.1 Anaerolineae bacterium | reverse complement strand
GAGCGTTGGCATTCACGCGCTGCGCGCCTAGCTCGGCCAGATTCGCCACTTGCAGGCTGTGCTGGTAGGTGCCCGGCGCTTCGCGCAGCAGGCGCTGCAACAGCGGGTGATTGGGCTGCATGAGTTCAACAAGTTTCAGGCTGGTCGGGATGTTCAGGGTGTTGCTGGTCACATAGAGCGCGGCCAATCCCACTGCCGCCGAAAGCAGTCCGTTGACAAACGAGCCGAGCATCTGCGAGAGCACAACGACCGGATCGGGCGCGCTCTCCCCGCGCAGAGCGAAGAACAGCGCCGTGCCAATACCGCAAGCAGCCACCGCCAGGCCCGCCATAAAATAGGCGTTGAGCCGCTCGGTGCGATCCAGGCTCAGCACGCCCACCGTCCCCGCCAGCCCGATCAGGACGGTGAACTCCAGCGAGTTCCCCGTCACCAGCCCGGCCATCGCCGCAAAAAAGACGCTGATCACAATGGCAAACTGGTGCCCGACCAGCGTCGCCACCAGCAGCGACAGCGCCGAAGCCGGGAAGAAATACGGCTGAACCCGATCCTCGGCATCAATAATGTTGACGCTGCCCAGGAAGAGCAGAAAGGCCACTCCCAGCACAACCATCAGCGAGGGGTTGAGGAAGACCTTCAGGTAGAACTTCCACAGGTACACTCCCAGGATGACGGCAACCAGCGTCATCAGTAGCAGTGCCCCCACGAACCGCTCGATCCGGCGACGAGTCGGCTGCAAGAGGCCAAACTGCTCCAGCGCCTCAATGTGGGCTGCGGTCGCCAGCTCGCCGGCCCGGATGATCATCTGTCCCTGGGCGAACGAGCGCACCTCTACCGGCACGCTCTCGGCGGCTTGTAGCTGGGCCTGCCGGGTCAGTTCCTCATTGAAGTAGGTGTTCACTCGCATCAGATCGGCCACGATCCCTGTGATGATCTGGACTTCAGCCTCGCTGTAACTGGCGCTGATCAGGTTGGGCAGGTCGTCCCGCTTGGCCTGGATATTGTCATCGCGCACCTCGCCACTCAACACACGCTCCAACAGGCGCATCACCTGCGCGTCAATATCGCGCCAGCGGTCATTGTCTTCGATGGATAGCAACACGCTGATCGTGGAGGGTGGGAGGTCCAGGTCGGTGACGGCGGCAATATCCGCCTCGGCCTGGGCGGGAGTGGCGAAGTCGTCGTAGCGCACGTTCTCGATGAAGTCGAGGATTTGGCGCGCGCGCTGGAGTTGTTCACTCTTAACCGAGGGATCGGGCGGATCGTAGATCGGGCGTACTGCGGCGATCTCTGCGTCGCGTTTGGCCTGTGACAGCACTTCGCTTTCATACTTCAGGCTGCGTGGGGCCAGGATGTCGTGCGGTGATACGTCGCCGACTTCCAAAGCTACCTTCGCGCCAGAGGGGAAAAGTACGTCCGAGGCGATGATCACAGAGCCGCTCAAGACAAAAGCCACCAGCAACAACACATAGACGCTCTTCCGCAGCGTCTTATGCAGACTCTCCTGCTCGCTGGCAGCGTTGGCGTCGTGGTTCCCGGCTTGCATCGCCCTTCCCCCTCACCCCAAGCGGGCGCTACAGCGCCCGCTCAATGGATGGGAAGTGTCGCCCGGTGCGGTCGCAGAGGGTGACTCTGCGCTCGGAAGGTGCGCCACCTAGCTAAGTAGCTCGCGCACAATGGTGTTCACCAGCTTGCCATCGGCCTGCCCTTTGACGCGGGCCATCACCAGCTTCATGACCTGCCCCATGTCTTTCGGCGTGGTAGCCCCCACTTCGGCAATAGCCTCACGCACAATCGGCTCCAGTTCGGCACGGTCAAGCTGGCGCGGCAGGTAGGATTCGATGAGGTCTAGCTCGTACTGCTCCTGGGCAGCCAGCTCAGTCCGCCCCGCGCCGGACATCTCGGCAATGGCCTCACGGCGCTTCTTGGCTTCGCTCATCAGGATACCAAGCGCATCGTCCACAGATAGCTCGATGCGCCGGTCAACTTCCACCTGCTTGAACGCCGCCATCAGCAGGCGCAGCGCTTCCCGCCGCCGGGTGTCGCCCGCCCGCATCGCCTCTTTTAAGTCCGCTTGAATCTGCTCTTTGGGATGCATGGTACCCCTCACCTGATGTTTGCGCGCCGCCACGCATTATAGCCGTCGCGCCCCCACCCTGCCAGTTAGCCGGGCGGCCAGCCCATCCGCCGCCCCCCTAGCAGGTGCAGGTGTAGATGATAGACCGACTGCCCGCCGGCGCGCCCCTGGTTGATCACCAGCCGGTACCCGTCCTCGGCGATCCCCTCGCGCCCCGCGACCTGCGCTGCTACCGCGATCAGGTGCCCGATCAGCGGCGCGTTGTCGCCGTCAACGTGCAGCGGCCCGCTGATGTGCGCGCGCGGGATAATCAGAATGTGCACGGGCGCTTGCGGCCTGAGGTCCCGAAAGGCGACCGCTCGCTCATCTTCATAGACGATCTCTGCCGGCTGCTGCCCGGCGGCGATCTGGCAGAATACGCACGTCATCCGCTCACCTCACCTTCCGCTGTCCTCGCAACATGCGGCTGCCTGTCGCTCGCCTACCAATGTCTGATCGTCCAGGCGCACCAGCCGGACGGCCAGAATCCGGTTCGTCAGCACTTCGGGCGCGTCCAGCATGACGCGCAGATAGTTGTCCGTCAGACCCGCGTTATGAAACCCTTGCGGCGACGCCCCGGCTACCTGCTCCCACAGCACGGGCATCACCCGCCCGATGAAACGCGCGTAGAAGCGCCGCGCACCCTCGTCGGAGAGCGCCAGCATCCGCGCGCTGCGTTCGCGCTTCACCTCGTCAGGTACCTGCCCGGCCATGTGCGCCGCCGCTGTACCGGGCCGCGCCGAGTAGCGGAAGACGTGCAGCTTCATGAAGTCCATCTCGCGCACGAAGGCGTAGCTGGCCTCGAACTCGTCGTTTGTCTCTCCGGGAAAGCCCACAATGACATCGGTGCTGACCGCCAGGTCAGGGATGCCGGCGCGCGCCTCGGCGACCAGATCGCGGAAGGCAGCCTGCGTCGTGCGGCGAGCCATACGCCGCAGCGTGGCGTCGCAGCCGCTTTGCAGCGGCAGGTGCAGGTGCCGGCACAGGCGCGGGTCTTCCCACAGGCGGAAGAAGCCCGGCGAAATGTCCCATGGCTCCAGCGACGACAGGCGCAGTCGCGCGATGGGCGTGCGGCTCAGCAGCGCCCCCACCAGCGTCTGCAGCCCGGCATGGTCGCCCCTCTCGTGCCCGTAGGACCCCAGGTGAACGCCGGTCAGCACCGCTTCCTGGTAGCCAGCCGCGGCCAGGTGGGTCACCTCCGCCACAATGTCGTCCAGGGGGCGGCTGCGTGCCGGGCCGCGCGCAAGGGTCGTCACGCAGAACGTGCAGCGGTTGTCGCAGCCATCCTGCACCTTGACGAACGCCCGTGTGCGCCCCAGCGCCCCTGGCCGGAATTCGCGGGCCAATGGCTCCCGGTCGAACGGCTCGACTTCCCCCGCCAGACCCAGCACGAGCGGCACCAAGCGCTCCTTGTCCAGGTTATCAACTACCCGCTCGACCCCTGGCAGCGCCCGCACCGCGTCCGGCGACAGGTGCGCGTAACAGCCAGTCGCCACGACCGGCGCGTTGGCGTTGGCCCGGTTCAGACGGCGAATGATCGCGCGGCTAGTGCGCGCCGCTTCGCGCGTCACAGCGCATGTATTGACCACGCACAGGTCAGCGTCCTCAGCCGCGTGCGCCAGTATGTGCCCGGCGCGTTCAAACTGCCTGCCCAGCGTCTCGATCTCGCTCTGGTTCAGCCGGCAGCCAGTGGACTCCAGGTAGACGCGCATCGTCCGCTCACTCCGCCATCGGCTCTGGCCCGACGATCAGCAGGTCGTCGAAGGCGACCGTGACCGCGCTACCGTCAATGGTGCCCACTGCCAGGGCGATGCGCCCCTGCGCAAAAGCCGAATCGCGGTACACCTCGGTCAGCGTGCCACCGTCCACACACACCCCTGGCCCGATCCACATGCTGTTGGCATTCTCGCCCTTCAGACACAACTGCACCGGCTCGCCGTTGACGAAGAAGCGGAACTCGTCCCCTCGCCCGACTACGCGCATCTCGTTGGGTGCAGCACCGAGGTGGATCGCGTCAGTCATGCCCCAATCGCTGATCCTCTCCTGCGCCCCACCGCGCACCTTCGCCAGCGAGTAGTACCCATCAGCCGTGATGCAGAAGAGGTAGAAGTTGTACTCGTCGCGGTAGCGAAAGGCCACACAGTACTGGTTCTGGTCAATGGGGCCATCCAGCAAGCGAGCCGTCACGCGCAGATCGAAATCGCCGAACTTGCGGTCGAGCGCCGACCAGACCACCTGCTCCGCCGCGCCAGAGCCATATCTGATGACCAGCCGCCTATCCGGCGCACCACCAGCTTGGCTGCCTTCCTGGGCCTCAACCTGTACCGAATCCCGCCCCAGATAGAGATCCCATTCGTCATTGAAGGCGTCGAACGAGGTTGCGTATAGCAGTTCGCCCGGCTGCGGGCGCGGCACCGGTAGCTCATACAGCCAATCGGTCGCCACCGCCAGGCCCAATCCCAACACCAGCATGGCGATCAGCCCCAGCCCGACCACCATCCACCCCAGGCGGCGCAACATCACAGCCGTACCCTGGTCGCGCACCTCGAACAGACTCTGGAAAGCCGGGCGCATTGTTACCAGCCAGTACCACGCGGCCAGCACCCCCTGAAGCACGAGCGCAACCGCCACCAGGCGCACGCCCAGGCTCAGATTGCTCAGCAGTTGGCCAACCACCCCCGATCCGGTCGCCCGGCCCGCCTGCCACCAGGCGATCACCCCTGCGGGCAGGCTGAGCAGCAGGAGCGTCGCAGCCAGCCGCGCCGCTGCGGGCGCTCCCCGTCGCCGTCCCCCTAATGCGCCCGCTGCCCGCAACTGCAACGCGCCCGCCAGCGCCAGCAGCACGGCCCCGGCCATCTGTACCTGGATGTTCTGCTCGTAGATGCTGCCAGGGCGCGTGATGCGCAGGCCGCGTGTGATCGTCACGTGCTCAAATTCCAGGGCGAACAGATACACCAGCATCGCCAGCGCGCCCGCCAGCAGCACAACTCCGGCTGCTGTGAAATGGGCGCGCATGGCCCGCAACGTCCATCCGATCCACCGCGTGGGGCGCTCCGACCCCGAGACGCGGTGAAACGGCTCAATCTGCTCGATCAAGGTGTCTGTTCCTCTGCGGAGATCAACGCGGTCACGGTGATGTCGTCGAACGACACATCCACATAGCCACGCCCCGCCTTCACGATTACGCCCAATGCACCGCCAGTCAGTTCTTGCTCCGCTGGCACAATCCCTCTCAGGGTCTCATCCACATAGATGGCCAGCACGTCGTGCCGCACGTCAACCCACAGCGTCACCATTGCCGGGAACCTGCCACGTGCATCCGGCACGGACTCGTCCAGTGCCAGGTCAAGCCAGCCGTCTCTTTCACGACGCAGCGCCCGCCGATCGCCACCCCGGCTGACCATCACCGCCAGGAAACGATCATCGGCGGCGTAGTCCAGCGCGAAGCCGAACAGAGCTTGGCCGAGGCGCTCTCACTTGCCGAATTCATTCCTGTGCTTCATCACAGACCGGATTGTAGCATACAGCGGACGGCTGTCGAGGACTGACCCGCACGGCTGCGTGCATAGATTGCCCGTAGAGGCGTATTGCAATACGCCCCTACGGGGGCGCTGCCCTACCGCGCTGCCCTCTCTCCGCCGGCGGAGAGGGGGCGGCGAGGCGCGTTAGCGCCGAGCGGGGGGTGAGGTAAACCTGGGCGCTGCCCTACCGCGCTCCTCCCTGGCGGGGCTTGCGCGCGCTGGCCCACGCGGACGAGGGCTGCTTCGGTGAAACCCCGCCAGCACGCCTGCGCCAGACCTGCTACCCCGGCCCCGGCGCGCCAAGCCGGGCCAGCCCACGCGCCGCCAGCACCGCGTAGAGCGAATGTGGCGGCGCGTGCTCCACCACGAACTCATACGCGCCGAGCGCGCCCTCACCGTCCCCTAGTCCCTCCAGCACCATCCCGAAGTAGTAACGGCTGCGAACATCGGCGGGAGCCAGGACGACGGCGGCGCTCAGTTCCTCGTGGGCGCGCTCCATCTGGCCCAGACGATACAGCGCCCACCCCAGGCTGGCCCGCAGGGAGGCGCTGTCCGGCACGCGGTCGCAGGCAGCTTCCAGAAACGCCAGCCCATCGCCTTCCAACCCGAATCCGGTTTCCGCGTAAAACGCCGCCAGCAGCTCAGTCCACTGGGCCTGATCGGGTTCCAGGTTGACGGCGATCCGCAGCCACTCTTCAGCCTGCGCCAGGTCGCCCTGCTCGCGCAGCGTCAGGCCGAGTTCCGCCGCCAGCGCGGGATTGTCCGGCGCGGCCCAATACGCACGTCGGAAGGCCGCGCAGGCCATGTCGTAGTCACCGGCCAGCCGCCAGTGCAGGCCAAGCAAGTAATTCACTTGCGGGTCAGTTGGGGCCATCGCCCGCGCCCGTTCGAGGCTGGGCAGCCCATCCGTCCCTTGCTGGTCGAGCGCGTAGCCCAGGTAGGCCAGCGCCACAGGATTGGCCGCATTGGACTCCAGGGCGAGTTCCAGCGCTCGCTGCGCCAGCGCCCACTCCCCTGCCCCACCCAACGCAATCCCTAGCGCAGTCAGCGATTCCGCCCGCCCCCGCGCACCGTCCGGCAGCGCGTCGAGCACGCGCCGCGCCTGCCCGGCCAACTGCGGGTCAGTCTCTGCC
>JAGPFT010000159.1 GCA_018056405.1 Anaerolineae bacterium | reverse complement strand
GAAGATGACGATGGCCAAGAGCACCAAGATCACCGCCAGACCGATGAGACCATACCTGACCACCAGGGTATTGCTGGTCTCGCGGCGGCGGCGCATACGCTCCAGCTCTTCGCGGGCCACACTGTTGTTGGGGTTGATGCGTAGCACTGTCTTGAGGAAGCGGATGCGTTCTTCCCGCGTCTCCGCGACAGAAGCCATCCACAACCAGGCGCGCTCGTTATGCTTGTCTGCATCAAGCACCTGCTGGAAGAAGAGACGGGCGTTGGGCCGGTTCCCCTGACGCGCCGCTTGCATACCCATCTGCATCAGGTCTTCAAGCGTCGGCTCGGTGCCGCGTGGATTGCCGAGGCCCAGGCTCATCCGTGTTCACTCCCCTCGAATGTCGTGGAACCCCTACACTTCCTGACAATTTCCTGACATGTTTATAGTCACTTCGCCTGCACTTCGCAAATGATCGTTGGTTGGCGTCCGGTTCCCGATCAACGCACGGTGAGCGTGGCAATTGGCGCGTGGTCGCCCAGCGAAAGACCAGCGCTGCTCGTCACAGGCAGGCGCTCGCCGGGAGTCTGCCACCAATACACGACGACCCATAGCTCATATTCGCCGGGCAGCAGGCCGGCAGGAAGCTCCAGGCCGTGATTGTCGCGGATGAGCGCGCCCGGCGACCAGCCGGACATCGGCGCGAAGCCGTTGACCGGCAGTGAATCGCGCTGGGCGATTAGCTCGCCTTGCGCGGACATGAGGAGCACCGCCACCGTGTAGTCGCGCTCAATGGGGGCCAGAGCTTCCCACAGCAGCGACACAGCCAGTGTCTCGCCGGCGCGCGCCTCACCGCCTCCCAGCAGGTCAGCCCCGACCAGACGCAGCGCGTCGCCGAACGTTGCGCCGACCGGCGTATCCGGCCAGGCGGAGGCGGTAGGCGGTGGAGCGGGCGTCAGGTCGAATAGCACGGCGCGGGCCAGGTCGCTCGGCGCGACTTCGCGGATCGGGAAGTAGTGCCGCGCCAGGTATTGCTCGACGGGGCGCACCGACCAGGGCACGAAGCGGCTGCTTTCCAGCACCAGCCATAACCGCTCATGTCGCCGCGCCAGGTCGCCGACGACCAGCGCCGACGAGAGGTGGATCAATTCGTCGGGATTGGCCGAGACGATCTCGGGCGCCTGTTCCGGGCTGGAACGCTCGCCGGGCGCGTGGGGCAGGGTGTAGACAACGGGTGCCGTGCGCTTGTAGTAGTTCATGAAGAACGGTGTGTAGCGGTCGTTGTCGAGGACGATCACATCGTCGGATCGAATCTGCCCGTCCAGCGCGGCCAGCAGATCGCGCGCCGGGGGATACTCGCCGGAATAGCGCGGATCGAGGCGAATGGCGGCCAATCCTCCGCCCAATGCCAGAGTCGCGCCCAGTCCGAGCGACACGACGGTCAGCCCCAGGCGGCGGCACGAGGCAGTGGGGCGACGCAGCCAGTGCCACGCCCAGCCCAGGGCCGCACCTGCCAGAGCCGCGCTGAACGCCGGCAGCAGCCAGGCGTCGCCGATGGCATGTTGCCAGGCCACGTCGAACGTCACGTCATCGAGCAGCGTCGCCGAGACATAGAGCGGCGACCAGCGCAGCGACCAGGCTCCTTCTTCCCAGGGGATGATCGGCGGGTTCTGTTCGGCGAGCAACTCGTAGTAGGCGTCAAGGGGCACCAGGCTGCCGAGCAGTTGCACGGCGATCCCTGCCAGGAAGAACAGCACGATGCTCAGCCGTGCCCAGCGTGCTGCGCGCGACGCCAGCACATGGGCGAACACGGGCAGCAGCCACAGCGCCAGAAACGGCGTCAGCGGCACCATGTAGCGCGGCCCCCAGCCGCGCCCGCCGTACCACTGGTCGGGGCCGCGCACCGCCGCGTAGCCCCCCACGAAAATGACCAGTGCCAGCAGCGGCACGGCAACCTGCCGCCAGCGCCGCGCGCGGATCAGCATGACCGCGCCGGCCAGGCCGGGAACCAGCGCCGGGGAGAACAGCCACAGGCTGCGCGCCGGGCTGAAGAGATAGCCGCGCACGCCCTCAGACACCTCTGCCAGGTTGTCGCGCGCCTGCTGCGCCCGTGCCACGAACGCATAGCGGTTGGACAGGCCGAACAGCATGTCCGCGTTGAGGGCTACGAGTGCCAGCAGCCCGCTGACCAGCACGATCACGGCCAGCGCCCCGGCCCAACGCCGGGCCACTTGCTGACGGCCCAGGCGCGCGGGCAGCGCCTCGATGAGCACTGCCGGCAGCAGCAGCAGCGCAGCTTCCTTAGCCAGCAGCATTGCCCCGATCACCAGGGCGCTGAGCGCGGCCACGCCCAGCGCCGGGCGACCGGCCACGAGTCGCTGGCGGGTGCGCAGCACCAGGTAGGCGCTCAGCAGGCCGAGCAGGGTGAAGAGCGGCTCGCGGAAGAAGGTGCGGCTGTACGGCCAGGCGATGGTCCCCAGGCCGAAGGCAGCCGCCGTCAGCGCCGCCGCGCGCGCCCGGTAGCCGAGAGCCAGGCCGTAGGCGTACAAGACGCCAGCCGTCAGCGCCGTGACCAGCACGTTGAACAACCACACGGTGTGCGCCAGCCCAATGCCGGGCAACGCCTGGGCGATCAGAAACAGGGGCGCGGCCAGCGCCGGTTGCAGCGGCTCGGCGTCTACCGGCGGGGGTTGCGCCTCAGCCAGCGCCAGCGGCGGGTAGGCGTCGAACTGATAGTTCTGAGCCAGCGTGCCGCGCCGGGCGAGGCTTTCAGTCGCGTCGAAAAGGAACCACTCATCACGGCTGATGGCATAGCCGCTGTAGGTGACGAAATACACGGCGATCAGCAGGACGACCAGGCTGATCCCCAGCGCGGCTTCGCGCCGCCGTGCGCCGCCGTTGCCCGCCATCACCGCGCTGACCTCCCGCGCTTCTCCGCCAGCAGCGCCTGGTACAGCGCGCCGAGGTCGGCGGCCAGCCGCTCGATGCCATACGCCTCGCCAATGGCGCGGCGGATGTCCTGGCGATCTGCCTGCGGTGCGCCGAGCGCGGTGATCATGGCTCCGGCCAGAGCATCGGCGTCGCCGGGGGGCACAAGCGCGCCATAACGCCCGCCTTCCAGCAAGTCGGGCACGCCGCCGACCGCCGTCGAGACGACCGGCACACCCGCCGCCAGCGCCTCGATGATCGAGACCGGCGTGCCCTCATTATCGGACGCGATCACCAGCAAGTCGAGGTCGCTGTAGACGGGGCGCAGATCGCGCAGAAAGCCGGTGAACGTCACCGCGCCGGCCAGACCGGGCGCGTCCGCCTGCGCTTCCAGCGCCGCGCGCTGTTCTCCGTCGCCGACGATGGCGAAGCGCGCGCCGGGTACCTGCTCGCGGACTCGGCGGGCCGCTTGCAGGAAGAGCGCGTGGTTCTTGATGGGTACCAGCCGCCCGACGATGCCCACCAGCGGCACGTCCGGCGGAATGCCCCACTCGGTGCGGAAGGACCCTATGTGGCGGGGCGCGCTGACGTAGGGTTCCAGATCGAGGCCGAGCGGGACGACGGCGAACTTGGCGGCGGGGGCGATGCGGTAGGTCTGCGCCAGCTCGTCGCGCAGGGCGGGGCTGATCGTGATCAGGCGGTCGGTCAGGCGAGCGGTCCGCCGCTCCAGCCAGCGGAAGAGCGCCGTCTTGCGCGGCCCGAAATAGCCGTGCAGGACATGCCCGTGAAAGGTGTGCACGCGCACCGGCACGCGCGCCAGCCAGGCCGCCCAGCGCCCAACGAAGCCGGCTTTGGCCGTGTGCGTGTGCACTACGTCCGGGCGCAGCCGGCGCATCAACCGCCACAGCTTGAGCAACGTCACCAGGTCGCGCAGCGGCGATAGCTCGCGGCCAAGCTCGGCCACGACTACCGGCGTGACGCCGTGCGCCTCGGCCAGGTAGGCCATGTCGCCCTCGTGCGGGCCGACCTGCCCGCAGACGAGCGTGCTCTCGAACTGCGGCGGGCGCAGGTGCGCCGCCAGTAGCGTGACGTGAATGGCCGGGCCGCCCACGTTCAGCCGGGCGATGATGCGCATGACGCGGATAGGGCGCTGAGTGTTCATGGCGCGCGCGGCTCTGGCGGGTCAATGAAGAGGCGGTGCCACCACTCGAAGGTGAGCAGCGTCCACAAGCGCGCCCCGTGATTGCGCCGCCCGCTGCTGTGCTCGTCGAGCAGGGCGCGCACGGCGGAGTCGCGGAAGTAGCCCCGCGAGAGAGTCTGCGGATCGAGCAGGATGTCGCGGGCGTACTGGCGCAGGTCTTCGCGGAACCAGCGACCGACCGGCACGCCGAAGCCGTGCTTGGGGCGGTTGATGATCTCCGGCGGCAGGAGTCCGGCGGCAAGCTGTTTGAGGATTGCTTTGGTGACGCCGCCGCGCAGCTTGAGGTTGGACGGGACGCGCGCCGCCAGCGCCAGTAACTCCTGATCCAGGAACGGCGAGCGCGCTTCCAATGAGGCGGCCATGCTGGAACGGTCGGCCTTGACCAGCAGATCGTCCGGCAGGTAGGTGCGCAGGTTCACGTCGAGCAGTTGGGCGGTGAAGTCGCGCGGGTCGTCCGGGCGGAAGTGCGTCACAAAGTGCGCTGTCGGGCTGGCGGCAGGCGGATCAATCAGCAGGGCGGCGATCTGCGCGTCGTCGAAGACGCGCATCCAGTCGAAGTAGGCGGCGCGCGGCTCCTGCTCCGCCCCCTGGACGAAGCGCCGCGCGCGCTGGGCGAAGCCCCGGTAGGAGGTCGCTTCGGGCAGGGCACGAATCGCCCGGCCTAGCGCTGTGCGGGTGACGGCAGGCAACCGCCGGTAGCGCGCCGCCAACCCCGCCGCGTGGAAGCGCTCGTAGCCGGCGAACAGCTCGTCGCCGCCGTCCCCGCTCAGGGCGACAGTGACGTGGGCGCGGGTGTGCTGGCTGACCAGGTAGGTGGGGATGGCCGACGAATCGGCGAAGGGCTGGTCGTGGTGCCAGACCAGAAAGGGCAGCAGGCTGATGGCGTCCGGCTCAACGATGAACTCGTGATGGTCGGTGCCCAATAACTCAGCGACGCGGCGGGCGTGCGCCGTCTCGTCGAAGGATGGCTCGCCGGCGAAGCCAATGGCGAAGGTCTTGACCCGCTCCGTCATGTGGCGGGCCATCAGCGCGACGATCAGGCTGCTGTCCAGGCCGCCGCTGAGGAACGCGCCGAGCGGCACGTCGCTGAGCAGGCGCAGGCGCACCGCTTCATCGAGCGTCGCCCGCAGCGCCTCCAGGTAGTCTTCGGCGCGGGCGCGCGGATCGGCGGGGGCTGCCTGCGGCGGCGTCCAATAGGCGCGCGCCGTAATCTGTCCGGCCCGGCAGACGAGCAGATGGCCGGGCGGCAGGGCGACGATCCCCTCGAAGAACGTCTGCGGGGCGGGCACGTAGCCGTAGGCCAGCAGCAGCGCGGTCAGGTCGCGGGCCGGGCGGCGCGGCACGTCTGGATGGCGCAGCAGCGCCTTGATCTCCGAGGCGAAGACGAGCCGCGCGCCATCCTGGGTGTAGAAGAGCGGCTTCTTGCCCAGGCGGTCGCGGGCCAGCACAAGCTGCTGGCGCGGCGCGTCCCACAGGGCCAGGGCGAACATGCCGCGCAGATGTTCCACGAAGTCCAGCCCGTGCCGCTGGTAGAGGGCGATCACCGCTTCGGCATCCGAATGGGTGCGCAGGCTCACACCCGCCGCTTCGAGCGTCCGGCGCAGGTCAGGGTAGTTGTAGATTTCGCCGTTGTAGGCCAGGGTGATCGCGCCGTCGGCGCTGCGCATGGGCAGCGCGGCCTCCGGCGAGAGATCGAGCACGGCCAGCCGCCGGTTGGCCAGCCCGCACGGGCCGCTGATGACCTCCGCCCCCTGATCCGGGCCGCGATGCACCAGCGTCGCGTTCATGGCGGCCAGGACATCGCGCGGGACGGGCGCACCGTCCAGGGTGAGGATGCCGCACAAGCCGCACATCAGCGTCGCGCCTCCACGTTCCGGTAGACGGCCAGCGTGCGCTCGACCATCGCTTCGACGGTGAACTCTGCTTCCAGGCGAGCGCGTCCGTTCGCGCCGCGCGCCTGGCGTGCCGCCGGATCAGTCAGCGCGGCGCGCAGCGCGCCCGCCAGGGCATCGGTGTCGCGCGGGGGCACCAGCCAGCCCGTCTCGCCGTCGGCGACGATCTCCGGGATGGCGCTGACGCTCGTGCTGATCACCGGCAGGCGGTAGGCCATCGCTTCGAGGAAGACCAGCCCGAATCCCTCCCACAGCGACGGGGCCAGGAACACGTCCAGCGCGGCGAAGACGGCGTGCGCGTCGTCGCGCCAGCCCAGGAAGTGCACACGCTCGCTCACGCTCAACGCCTGCGCCTCCGCTTCGAGGGCGGGGCGCAGCGGCCCGTCGCCGGCAATCACATAGTGCGCCCCTGGAATCTCCCCGGCGACTGTGGCGAACCCGCGCAGCCCGTAGAGCAACCCTTTCTGCTCGACGAGGCGGCAGACTGAGCCAACGAGCAGCGCGTCAGCGGGCAGGCCGAGGGCGGCGCGCAGGGCAGCGCGAGCGTCGGGCCGCGCCGGAATGGTCGCCGGGTCCAGCCCGTAGGGGACGGTGTGCAGGCGCTCGGCGGGCGCACCCTCGACGCGCAGCGAGAAGGCCCGGATCGCGCCGGAGATAGCGATCCCCGCGTCAATGCCGCGCCATAGCGCGCGGTTGAGCAGGCGCACCGGCGGGCGCGTGCGAAAGCGATCATCGTTGTGGCGGGAGCTGACCACGCGCGGGACGCCCGCCAGCCGCGCAGCGAGGACGCCGTACAGGT